>JBDMZA010000317.1:0-4840 GCA_039770155.1 Clostridiales bacterium | reverse complement strand
TTATATTACCTACTACTGAAATTCCTACATTATTAAAATCAAATATTTCTCTTACTATTTCTTTAATGTCGTTTATTGTAATGCCGTCAATATAACTGATGATTTTATCAATATCATAAACTCTATTTAAAACAATTTCAGATTTACCCAAACTGTGCATTCTGCTACTAGTACTCTCTAATCCCATAATATAATTGCCTTTTAGTTGTTCTTTTGCTTTATTTAATTCTTTTTCAGAAATCCCATTTTTTGAAATTTCTTTTATCTCTAATTTAATAAGATCGATAACTTTTTCAATATAATCAGGATTCATTCCAGAATATATTGTATATAAGCCAGCCTCCTTATATGATGATGGATAAGTATATATTGAATAAGCTAATCCTTCTTCTTCTCTTATTTTTTGAAATAATCTAGAACTCATCCCTCCACCAAAAATATTATTCAAGGCCATAAGTGAATACAGTTTTTCGTTACCATGTTCTATTCCATCAAACCCCATACATAAATGAACCTGCTCTGTTTCTTTATTTTTTTGAACTATATCACTTTTAAATGCTGGTCTTAAAATATTGTTATTATTTAAGTTTTGAGGATTCCAACTATCAAAGTATTTTTCAACTAGTTTAATAAATTTATCAATATCAAAATTTCCAACAGCTGCTATAACTACATTTTCTGGAATATAATTCTGATTTTTATAATTTATTATATCTTCTCTATTTAAGTTCACTAAAGTTTTAGAAGTTCCTAAAATAGGATATCCTAAAGAATTTGATTCCCAAACAGTTTCATGAAGCAAATCATGTACTAATTCTTCTGGTGAATCCTCATACATATTAATTTCCTCTAATACTATTTTCTTCTCAATCTCAATATCTTCTTTTTTAAATTTTGATTCCAAAAACATATCTGCTAAAACATCAAAAGTTGAATTCAGATGGGTATCCAATGTCTTTGCATAATAGCAAGTACATTCTTTACCTGTAAAAGCATTTATATGTCCTCCTATACTATCTATACTTTCTGCTATTTGTTTTGCATTTCTATTATTCGTACCTTTAAATAACATATGTTCAATAAAATGAGATACTCCATTATTATCATCGTTTTCACTGCTTGAACCAGTTTTTACCCATATACCTATTGAAACTGATCTTACATAATCAATGCTTTCACATACTACCCTAAGACCATTTTTTAATTTATGTTTTACCAAAATAACTCCTCCATAAATAAACATTTTTACCGAGAATCTAAAAAATAATACTGTCCTGTTTATTAAATTTATATATATTTATTAATATTATCCAAAGAAAATAAGTTTCTGCTTATCTCCTTTGAATTATATTAAAATATATTCATTAAGGAAAATCTAAAAAATAATACCGAATCCTTATCATCTGGAGTTCGCTTAAATCGCCTAAATTCACACTCGAGAATTAGAGTTTATTTTTTTTGATATCCCTATTTAAACGTTGTATTATTCTTTGACTATGCCTTAGATGTATTTTCATCACTTGGCATTGCATCCCTACTAGATAAATTTATTCTTCCCTGTCTGTCTATTTCAACAACTTTCACAAGTAAATCATCACCTATTTTAACAACATCTTCTACTTTTCTTACTCTCTTTTTGTCTAATTTTGATATATGAACTAATCCTTCTTTCCCTGGTAAAAATTCTACAAACGCTCCAAAAGTTGTTGTTCTAACTACTTTTCCCATATAAACCTGCCCTATTTCTATATCTTTTGCTATTCCTTCTATTATACCAATTGCTCTTTTTCCCTCTTCAACATTAGAAGAAGCTACAAATACCTTACCATCCTCTTGTATGTCAATTTTAACTCCAGTATCAGCTATTATCTTATTTATCATTTTTCCACCAGGTCCTATAACATCTCTAATTTTCTCAGCATCTATTGAAGTCGTCAAGATCTTTGGTGCATATTCTGAAATGTCTTTTCTCGGTTCCTTAATAGTTTTTAAAATAACATCATCTAATATATGATCTATGCCTTTTCTTGTATGATCAAAAGCTTCTCTTACTATTTCCATTGAAAGCCCTTTAACTTTTATATCCATTTGAATTGCTGTTACACCTTTTTTTGTTCCTGCTACTTTGAAATCCATATCTCCAAAAAAGTCTTCTATTCCTTGAATATCAACAAAAGTTATAAAATTACTTTCATCTTCATCATCAATAACCAAACCTGCTGAAATGCCAGCTACCGGACTTTTAATAGGCACTCCTGCATCCATAAGCGCTAAAGTACTTCCACATACACTACCTTGAGAAGTTGAACCATTTGACATTAAAATTTCTGATACCAATCTTATTGTGTATGGAAATTCTTCCTGATTAGGTATTACAGGTTCTAATGCCTTTTCTGCCAAAGCTCCATGTCCAATTTCTCTTCTGCCAGGTCCCCTAACTGGTCTAGCCTCTCCAACACTATAAGCTGGAAAATTATAATGATGCATATACCTTTTTACATCTTCTAATTCAATTCCATCAAGCATTTGTACATCACCTAAAGCTCCTAATGTAACAGTTGTAAGAACTTGCGTTTGTCCCCTTTGAAAAAGCCCTGATCCATGAACTCTTGGTAATATACCAACTTCTGAAGATAATTCTCTTATCTGGTTTAACGGTCTGTTATCGACTCTTCTATTTTCTTTTATTAAATAATCTCTAATAACCTTCTTTTGAACTTTATATATAGCTTTATCAATTACTTTTTCAAAGTTTTCCAAATCAGAATATTTTGATTTAAATACCTCAATTACCTCTTCAGTTAAAGCGACTATATTTTTATCTCTATCTTTTTTATTTTCCTCTATTACAGCAACTCTCATTTTTTCATATGAAAATTCTAATACTTCTTTATAAATATTCTCATCAATATCACTTGATTCATATTCAAATTTTTCCTGACCTACTTCATCAATAATTGTATTTATAAAAGTTGTTACTTTTTTTATTTCTTCAAAACCTATTTCAATTGCTTTTAAAATAATTTCTTCTTTAACTTCATTTGCTGCTGCTTCAATCATTGTTATTTTATCAGCAATACCTACAAGTGTTATATACATATTACTTTTTTCTCTCTGTTCTGAATCAGGATTAACAATAATTTCATCATCAATAAGTCCCAAAATAACAGCACCTATAGGCCCATTAAATGGTATATCTGATATTGACAAAGCAATGGAAGAACCTATTAGTGCTGCAACTTCAGGTGAATTATCTTGATCAACTGATAAAACTGTGTTAACAACCGAAACATCATTTCTAAAATCTTTTGGAAATAGTGGTCTTAACGGTCTGTCTATAGCTCTACTTGTTAAAACAGATTTTTCTGAAGGTTTCCCTTCTCTCTTAATAAATCCTCCTGGAATTTTACCAACAGAATATAATCGTTCTTCATAATCTACACTCAATGGAAAAAAATCAATACCTTCTCTTGGTTTTTTAGAAGATGTTGCTGAAGACATAACAACTGTGTCACCATATCTTATGAGTGCAGAACCATTAGCTAATTGTGCCATTTTACCTACTTCTACTGTTAATTTACGTCCTGCCAATTCAAATTCAAATTTCTTTTCCATATCCAATCCTCCTTAAGGACTAACTACAGACGGTAGTATGTAGATTCTATAACAAAACTTTTTTTGTTACACAACCTACCTTCTACAGCCTGTAATCCTTATATTATTTATTTTATTTTAAGTATTTTATTTAAGTATTTTATTTTAAGTATTTTATTTTAAGTATTTTATTCTAAATATCTTATAGTTAAAATAAAGAGCGGAAAAACCGCTCATTATTATTTTCTTAAATTCAATTTTGAAATAATTGAACGATATCTTTCAATACCTATCTTCTTCAAATAATTTAATAAACCTCTTCTTTGACCAACCATCATTAATAATCCTCTTCTTGAATGATGATCCTTTTTATGGATCTTAAGATGTTCATTTAAGTGATTGATTCTCTCAGTTAGCAAAGCTATCTGTACTTCTGGTGAACCAGTATCTTTGTTATGCAACTTATAATCTTCAATTATTTTCAGTTTAATTTCTTTAGTCATATTAGTATCCTCCTTTTATTAATCCCATAAAGCCAAGTAAATGGTCGGATGTTCCAAAAACATAGCCAAATGGTTATTTCTGACTCAAGTATTTTAACATATAGAATAGTAATTGTAAATAATTTAATAAATTCCAGTACTTTTATATTTTATGCTATACAAATCTTTTCTCCTGTGTTTAATCAAGGGTAATTCACTTCTGTATTTTAAATTTTTAGACAAATCAATTTCTCCATATATAATTTCTTCTCCAAAGCCACCTTTTGCTACTATATTTGCCCATGGATCACAAATCATTGAATTTCCATAAGATACATATTCACTTTTATTGCTTCTTGCAGTTGAACAAGCTCCAAAAAAAATCTGATTATCAAGTGCTCTTGATTTTATTAATAATTCCCAATGTAAAGGTCCCGTTATCATATTAAATGAAGCAGGAGCCAAAATGATTTGTGCTCCTGCCAGTGCCATTATCCTAAAAATTTCAGAAAATCTCATATCATAACATATTGCTATTCCAATTTTACATATTTCAGTATCAATCAATGTCAAATCACTACCAGCAGTTAATACATCTGATTCAAGAAATCTAATTTTTTTTGGTATATCGATATCAAAAAGATGCATTTTTCTATATTTACTTACTATATTCCCATTTTTATCAAAAATAAAACATGTATTATAAATTTTATTATCATCTTTTTCCGGAATTGTTCCACCAATTAAATAGATATTATTCTTTT
>JBDMZA010000316.1:0-3347 GCA_039770155.1 Clostridiales bacterium | reverse complement strand
CCATTTCCTTCGCCTGTTAATGTATTTCCAGTATCTTCTGTTAGGTAGCCGTTATTATATGCAACACAGCTGTCTATAGTAACAACACCAATAGGACCAGAAGTTGATTTAGCATATAAATCCCAACCATCATCAATATTATGATGAGAAATACAGTATCTGAAAACATTTCCTTCGCCACAAGTTAATTTAGCTGCAAATCCATCAGCATCATTTCCACCTGAATCACAGTTGTTATATGATTCACAACTAAGAACTAAGTTGTTGCTTGGCCACATAGTTTTAGATTCAGCAGAATACCCACTTATTTGTATTCCTGAACTTGTGTTGTTATATGTATTACATTTTTCCATAATATTATTATGCCCAGTAATATGAACTGCTTTCAAGTTATTTTGTGAGTTTGTAATGTCTATATTATAGATATGCCAATAATCACCTTTTAGAAGTAAGCCGCCATTTGTTGAATTTGTTAAATCAAGAACAGCTTTTTCTTCAGGATCTGACATTAATGTGATTTTATCATCAGTTGTACCACTGTTTCCTCTTTTGATTATAATCGATTCGGTTATATCATATGTTCCACCTAATAAAACAAGCGTTTGTCCTGGTTGAGCATAAGCAATTGCTGTATAAATATCTAAAGGTTTTATTTTTGAACCTTTTCCATTAGATTTTCCATCAGGAGATACATAAATTGCATTTTCAGAAGTCCCATAAGTTTTATATGAAATTGTAAATTCATATTTAAATGCTTCATATGAATCTAATTCTTCATAATCTTCAAATCCTTGTTCCTCATGTGAAGCAGGTGTAAATTCTAATACATATTTATTATTACCTTTTTTAAGAGTTAGGTCTAATAAACTTCTTTCTTTTGCTTCTATTGAAGTAGATTCTGCTATAACTTTTCCTTTTTTATCAGATACAGTGTAAGTACCTTTAACATTTGCAGTAAATGCTGCTTGATAAGTTGAATTTGATGTTGTAGTAGTTGTATCTAATTCGATTTTTGGAGTAGTATATTCTGTGGGTCTTTCTTGTACTGCTTCATCATCTTTAGGTGCTATTGTAGTAAAATCGTATTCCAAAACTGTACAAGCAATTTTACGTGACACACACATACCTACATAAACTTTATCTTTTTCTTGAAAATTTAATAAGTCAGTTCCGTAGTGGATAACTTCATTAGTTTTGTCATTGTTCATATATGTATGATAACCAGTATTTGATTTGCGAAGAGTAAGAGTATATTCTTCACCTTCTTCAAATTTTGGGGGATTCGCATTAGAATCTGTCACATAATCATACTTAAAATCCCAATCAAATGGGTTAGCATTCATTAAGTTTCTGCTTGATGAGCTTTCAGTAGGAGCCTCTGTATATCCAGAAACAAATCTTCCGCCAGGGATGCCATATTTTGTATAGTTTAATTCAGCATCTCTATATTTAGAAAATAGTGCACCTGCAGAGTTGAAATATCTTGCTGATGACATATTTTCTATTAATGTATCAGTTGCTATAACACCAAATCCTGACTGATTATCTTTACTTGAAGATTCGTCTACTCTAAATTTAGCTGTTAATGTGAAGTTTTGAGTGGCTGGATCAATTTCTGTATAGTAGTAAGTGAATCCATCTTCACTATCAGCTATTTTTCCCCCAGTTGCATTTATTGTAAGTGAGCCATCTTCGTTTTCAGTAACTGTACCTTTTCCACCAGAACCTATATTATCTGATGTCCAGACTTCTTCAGTATCTCCTAAAGTAAAAGATTTTGAAGTAGATTGTTTCTCTGTTCCACGAACTGCTGATATTTGAATATCATACGAAGTTCCACTAACCAAACCTGGAATAGTATGTTCAAACTTCCATTGACCTTCTGTTCCAACAATATCTTTTAATGAAACAGTGTATTCAGTTGAATCAGATGTTTTATATTCAACGATATAACTTTCAGCTTCTTCTACTGGTAGCCATTTTACTATTGCTGAAGAATTAGCACCAGTTTTTATTTTAGTGACATTAGGTAAAGCTAGAGGTTGTACAAAACTATTAAATGTTACTTCATTTGATGTTAATTTAGTTTCTTCATCTCCACGAGATGCTTCAGCTTTTACTGTGTAATTTCCGCTAGAAGGTGGAGATAGTTCCACAATACCACTAGTTGAAATGCTGGTTATTGTTTTATCTTTTACAACATTACCTGATTCATCAAGTAAATTTATAACTAATTGATCAGCACCATCTCTACCAATATTCATAGTCCATGGTACATCAATTTTCCCAGAATCTAAAGTATTTAAAGTTGCTTCTCCTAAAACAGGTGCTGCAACAGTACTCCATTCAGCTCTAGGTGCTAATTCACCAAGTTCTTCAACTTTAATGTTGTAAATATTAACAGCCCCTACTTCGGCCACTAAATAATAGTTTCCAGCTTCTTCTAACGAATAAGTTAATACGGGAATAATACTATCTGAAATAGCAGTAGTTAAACCACCTGGAGTTGTTTGTGAGACAACTAATTCATCGGTATCGGCATTGTATAATGCTAAATTTCTATCTTGAGCTGAGCTGCCACTTAGAGCGTGAACAGTTACATAAGAGGCTGAACTTGTAGAAAAATGGATTGAGCGTACTGTACTATCGCCTACACCATTCAATTTTAAACGATTTGTAAATGCATTTCCTTCTTCATCTTTTTTAGCATTAGCTTGAACTGTGACAGCTTTAGTTGCTGCTGCTTTGATTTGGAAAATACCTACTGAAGTATCAGTAATAATATCTCCTGCTTCTAATTCGCTTGCATTTAAAATACCAGTAATTGTACCTGCACTTATACTATTAAAAACTAAACCTTGAAGTAAAAATGCTACGATCATTACAATTATGGTATACGAAATGAGCTTTTTTTTGTTGAGTTTGTTCACCATAATACCTCCCCTATAGATAATAAAATAATAAAATAATTAAGGAATGTTTAAAAATTAACTTCATAATTAGTCTTACTGAAAATTACCTAAAATACAGTAATTTATCAATCAAAGATGTGAAATTATTTTTATCATATTCCTAAATGGTAAACTTAATTTAGTATGTCCTAGGGATATCCAAAAAATAAACTCAAATTCTCGATTATGAATTCGGTATTATTTGTTAGGCTTTCCCTTAGGCAATTTAAAAAAATTCATTAAATTACAGCATTTTTTAAAAAAAAGTTGTATTATGTAATTTTTTATTTTACCCTATGTAATTTATTAGAAACATAACTAAATTTTAAAATAAAAATAATCAATATTAAAGTATACTATATTGATAAGTAAAAATTAATTCTTTTCCTTCTTATT
>JBDMZA010000315.1:0-2775 GCA_039770155.1 Clostridiales bacterium | reverse complement strand
TAGTTGATACAAATTTATATAATATTGCATTACTTCAATTTAAACAAGGTATATGAGATAAAAATAAAATTTAAAATAATTAATAAAGCCCAGTCAAAAGAAATTTCATCAAGAGACTGTGCTTTTTTTGATTCAAAATTATATCATGCCAAAACTACCCTCCTGAAAACAAACTTTATAATTTTAATCTAATACTATTTTCTCAACTAACGTTGACTACGCCCATAACCCAGTTTTTAAAATCAAAAAAATTATTTAATTAACAAATTCGATCCATAATATTATAATATTTATTAAAAGCATTAATTAGGAGATGAGTATTATGGATAATTTTTTAAATAAATTTGGTAAATTAATTAATGATATAATAACTGGTTTCGACAGAATTATTTTTAAAGGTTATTTAAAACCTATCATTTTTGCTGCTGGTATGCAATCAATTCTATACAGTAAAAATGTTTTGAATAAAGATTGCAAAAATTGGATTATAAGTCAATCAAAATCAATTGTTGAATATTCTAATAAATACTCTTCCAAATTTTGTGGAAGTGATA
Source organism: Clostridiales bacterium (assembly GCA_039770155.1). Lineage (GTDB taxonomy): Bacteria > Bacillota > Clostridia > Acetivibrionales > JBDMZA01 > JBDMZA01. The sequence goes on along the minus strand of JBDMZA010000315.1, from coordinate 2,221 downwards.
TCATCCCTATTAAATCATGCTATGAGCGAAAAGAAGCCCCCGCTCATAAAAAACAGTAGGCTTGCTATAGATTGAATCCAAAGACCCATTTATAACTCCTTTTTTATAAATGATTAGTTATTATAAGGATATTTACTTAAATCATGAAAACAAAAACTGTAAAAGCAGCTTAGTTACTAGAAATTTTATAAAAATTTTATTTTTAAACTCTCTTTCAGACAATAACAGAGCATTTTATTTGTTTTATTTAAAGACATTTCATAAACCTTAATAATTGTATAACTATTAATATTTAGTTTTTGTTCAATAACTTTTTTAAGATTCAACAAATAAATCATTTTGGCAAAACAAGAACCATCAATTGCATTTATAAAACATCTGAAATCATTAAATTGGTTGAAGGTCGAATCAACTGCCAGTATTTTATTAAAGTAGTGCCTTAATATATTTCTTTAGCATCTTCAGGTAGTTTGTACACATCATTTAAAAACTTTAAACTATTTTTTGCCTCTATTTCATTATACTTAATATTCATAGTACTAGACAATTCTTTAGCAGTGATATCAAATAATTCACACATTATAAAAACTGATTTCCAAATATCATTTATGTCACCAGAGGAGTATGTTTTTAAAAACATACTATATTCTTCTTTTTCCAACCATTTTTTAATATACTTTCCTGATTTACCAACACTAACTGAAAAATTTGTTTTAAATCCAATTTTCCATTCTAATAATTGTATTAATTGCGGACGTACAACATAATTTATCATATCCATTATATATGGTACTTCCTTTCTCCATAAACCTTTTGCTACATTATTAAGACACCACCAAAACTCATTACATGTATTTTGAAATTGAATATTTATAGGTTTCTTTATCCAATAATCTTTATCTGTTGATTCTTCTACTTCTGGTAAACATTTGTTTTTATCAAGTAATATATTACAAAGTTTATCTTTTTTAATATTTTCTTGTGCATATTTTAAAGTACATACATGCAAATCTAATCGATTTCCATCAGCAAATTGAATAAGCCATCCATAATTATTTTCTATATCCGCTTCATAATATGAATTATCCTCAGGATATTGCATATATAATCTTTTACCAAATTTGTCAATCCATCCTCTATCTTTTCGAAAAGACATTGTTTCACTAACAACATATACAATATCATAATCTTGGAAAATATCTTTTTTTACTTTTGGGTTTGTTCTTGAACCATTCATATATACTGCATTAATTCTTTCATCAATCTTTGCGACATTTAATATCAAATCTAACATTTCTTTTTCAGAGCGCATATCAACCTCCAGCAATTTTATATTAATTTATTGGATTCCTGATAATAAAAGTCCTCCCCAAATATAGCATACATGTAAAAATTATATATATAAGGAACAAAACATCATTCCATTTATAAAACATATGAAATCATTAAATATTTATATATTTCATGGATTAGCTTCACCCTTTAAATAAAGATGTTTTACTGACTTATTAATATAACTATCTCTTATATCATCCGCAACAACTCCATTAAACGCTATCCTATCACTTCCATCAGATTTATACCAATTTTGAACTTTATATACTTCTATAATAATTCCATTAACTATACTGAAAACGTACTCTGCCCTTTCAATGTGGATATCTTCCGTCTACTTTTTGTTGCATTATATATCTCTTCTTTATCCATTCCTTCATGATAAGTTTTGTTTATTTTAATCAAAACTGACTTTTCAGTAATATTTATAATTTGATTTCCTCCAGAATCCCAATTTCCATCTTCACTTTTATCATAAAGTCTATATTTGGCTTTGTCAACACAATAATAAAGATCTTGCTATCTCCTACTATAACGTCCTTTGGCTGAAAGATTAACACAGTCTCGTGCAATTTCTGGACTTGTATTAGATGTTTTATAATCAGGATATTTTTCTAATGTTGACTACGTACACAACCCAATTTTTAAGATCAAAAAAATTATTTAATTAACAAATTCGATCTATAATATTATAATATTTAGTAAAAACATTAATTAGGAGATGAGTATTATGGATAATTTTTTAAATAAATTTGGTAAATTAATTAATGGTACAATAACTGATTTCTAACTCTATTAATAACTTCAGCTGACTTTCTATATGATATTAATGGTATGATACTAATGGTATTATCATTAGTGTTAAATCTAATAAACTATTTGAAAT
>JBDMZA010000314.1:0-6974 GCA_039770155.1 Clostridiales bacterium | reverse complement strand
GCTTAAATCATGCGAATTCATACTCGAGAATTAGAGTTTATTTTTTGGATATCCCTTAGGAGAACCTAAAAAATAATACCGAATTCTTTTCGTCTGTAGTTCGCTTAAATCATACGAATTCATACTCGAGAATTAGAGTTTATTTTTTGGATATCCCTTAGTCATAGATAAAATTTCATTTTGGCGGTTAATTATGGGGAGTTCTAAATAAGTTTTTTTTATTTTATATATAGGGTTGACATAGATTAAAAAAAAAGATAATATATATGTTAGGCAAGACTAACATATGTAAAATGTAAGAGGGTATATTATGAAATTTAATGAATCAATGGAAATGTATCTTGAAACTATTTTGTTGTTAGAAGAAAATCATGGTCATGCACATGGGGTAGATATTGCTAAGAAATTGAGAGTTTCAAAACCAAGTGTGACTAAAGCAATGAATATTTTAAAAGAGAATGGTTTTGTGAACAAAGAAACATATGGAACAATAACTTTAACAAAAAAGGGATTGGAGTACTCTAAAAAAATTTATAGTACACATACATTAATTAGTAAGTATTTAGAAAAATCCTTAGGATTGAAACGTATTGAAGCTACAAAAAATGCGTGTAAAATGGAACATGTTATATCCACAGTTATGTTAGATGCAATTAAAACATACTTGGAGAGTGAAGATAAAGATGATAATTATTAGATTTGGAGGATATATTATGGAAAATATAATATCTAGGAATAAAATGATTGACCCACTAAAAATAAAATTTAAATCTGACAATAAAATAAATCTTTCTGAAGGACAGATTAACAGAGAGTATATTGTAAAAGAAATAAGGACAAATGATTATGAACTTAAGAAATTTCTGTTTTCTTTAGGTTGCTATGAAGGTGAACAAGTTACTATTATTTCAGTTTTATCAGACAACTATGTTATAATCATTAAGGATGCAAGGTATAGTATTGATAAAAATTTAGCTGAAGTTATTATGGTATAAATTTTTTTCGCTATAAGTTAACCTTAGTTAACAATATATATTTTTTTATAATATGAGTTAGTTTAAACTAACAAATGGAGGAATTTATGAAATTAGCACTTACTGGGAATCCTAATAGTGGCAAAACAACTTTGTTTAATGCTATTACAGGAAATATTGAAAAAGTCGGCAATTGGGCAGGCGTAACTATTAATAAAAAGGAAGGCAATGTTAAAGGCGATTTAAATAAAACCAGTGAAAATATTGTTGCTGTTGATTTGCCAGGTGCATATTCTATGTCGCCTTTCACTTCTGAAGAAAATATTACAAGTGATTTTGTTAGAAATGAAAATCCTGATGTTATTATTAATATTGTAGATGCTACAAATATTAGTAGAAGCTTATTCTTTACAACTCAATTATTAGAGTTAGATATTCCTGTTGTTATAGCTCTTAACAAAAGTGATTTAAATCAGAAAAAAGAAAATACAATTGACATTAAGAAATTATCAAATAAATTAGGTTGTCCGGTTATTGAGACTATTTCTACAAGTAATAATAATAACGGTCTACAATCATTGATTGAAAAAGTCATAGAAGTAAAGGGGAAAAAACAAACAACACCATTTAGTTTAAAAAAAGTTAATATGTCTGATTCTAAATCAGTAGAAAAATTAGACATAGACAGATTTGAATTCGTGAAGAAAATTGTTGCAACTGTTGAAAATAGAAAAATACATAGTAATAAACAAACAAAGCAAGATACTGTTGATCGAATTCTTGCAAATAAACTTCTTGGAATACCTATTTTTGCTATTGTCATGTGGTTAGTTTTTTCAATATCGCAAACTTATGTTGGTCCAGTGATTGCCGACATTTTAGTTAATTGGATTGATGGATTTTATGGTGTGGTTGAAGGCTTATTGGGAGAAAATGTATCTCCAATATTGAGTGCATTACTTTTAGATGGAATTATTGGTGGTGTTGGTGCTGTAGTTGGATTTTTGCCTTTGATTATGGTATTGTTTTTCTTGCTGGCTTTACTAGAAGATTGTGGCTACATGGGAAGAGTTGCAGTTATCATGGATAGATTTTTTAAACGTGTGGGATTATCTGGTAAATCTATCATTCCTATGGTTATTGGAACTGGATGTGCAATACCTGGAGTAATGGCAACAAGAACAATTAAAAATGAAAGACAAAGAAGAACAACTGCTATGTTAACACCTTTTATGCCTTGCGGTGCTAAACTACCTGTAATTGCATTATTCGCAGGTGTTTTTTTTAACGGTGCTGGATGGGTTGGAACATCAATGTACTTTCTAGCAATTGGTATCATTATTGTAGGTTCTTTGATTATTGTAAGAATAACAGGACAAAAAAATGCCAGATCATTTTTTATTATGGAACTACCAGAATATAGATTTCCAAGTATTAAAAGAGCAATAATATCTATGTTTTCCAGAGCAAAAGCATTTATTATAAAGGCAGGAACTATTATTCTTTTGTGTAATGTAACTGTGCAAATAATGCAAACCTTCAATTGGAAATTCCATGTTATTGCTGAAGGTGCAGAAAATACAAGTATTCTTGCGACTATCGCATCACCATTTGCTTTCGTACTAATTCCATTAGGTTTTGGTGTATGGCAGTTGGCCTCAGCTGCCCTTACTGGTTTTATTGCAAAAGAAAATGTAATTGGTACTCTTGCGGTTGTGTATTCAATTACTAATTTTATTGATACTGAAGAGTTAACATTAATATCAGGAAGTACAGATGTTGCAAACACTATGGGCTTAACTTCAGTAGCAGCTCTATCATATCTTGTTTTCAATCTTTTTACACCACCTTGTTTTGCAGCTATTGGAGCTATGAATTCTGAATTGGAAAATAAAAAGTGGTTTTGGGGAGGAATAGGATTTCAAATGGCTATGGGATATGTTCTTGCATTTTTTACCTATCAAATTGGTACTTTAATAACAACAAGAGCCTTTGGGGTAGGATTTATTCCAGGTGCAATTCTAGTTTCAGTTATAATCGGTTATATATTTTATTTAATGCATAAAGGCGAAGAAAAAGCTCAGAATACTATTGCATATAATGCATAGGAGGATTTATGACGAATATAATTGTATGTATTGTTATTTTGGCTATAATAATTCTAGCTTTAGCAAAAATCTATTTTGAAAAGAAAAAAGGTGCAAAATGTGTTGGTTGTCCTTATAGTCAATCAAGTGATGGTAGTAGATGTAGATACAATAAAAGGATGTGACATATTTTTAAATAAAATTTGGTTTATAATATTTGGTTTTAAATAATAAGTATAACAATTTATGTTAGGTATAATCAAAAATTTCATAAGACAATTTTTTTCTGAAGATATCGATGGTTTAACGAATTTTCAAAAAAAGTTGACTAGTTTATTTTTTGATTATGCCTTATACTTATATTTATAGGATGAATATAAATATAAATTTTATAATAATGAAGCACATGATTTTAGTGATTCTCAGATTTTAAAAATGTGATATTATTTTTTAGGGTTTACATAAGGTGAAATCATAAATTTCATAAGATAATTTTTTGATTTTACCCAATATTTTGTTTGATAATAATTTTAGGAGTTTAATAAATTGATTGATATTATTGATAGAAATATATTTTTATTGCTTCATAAATCAATAAATTCTTATAGTTATGTTTCTAAAAAGGAATTAGAAAACTGGCTTGTCTTATTTTATAAAGTACTAAATTCATTTGTAGAAATTCCTAAAACAGATTTGGAAGAAAGTTTTAAGAGATTGAAGCATCTTTACATTAAAAAAAATAATTACTTTGTAAGAACAGATGATTTTCCTGACAAAATGGCATTTATTGCTCGAGGTGTTTTTCGTGTTTTTTATAATACTGAAAAAGGTGATGAAAAAATATTAGTTTTTAGGGAAGAAGGATGTATGCTTTCAGCCTTTAGTGCATATCTAAAAAATGAAAAATCATGGTACAATATTCAAGCTCTTGAAGATTCAGATTTGTTGTATGTTAGTTTTAGTGATTATAAGAAATTTATTAATAAAAGCCTATGCTGGCAGATTGTAAACTCAAAGTATATAGAAATGCTTTTTATTGAAAAAGAAGAAAGGGAAAGTGAGTTCCTTTCTGATAATGCTGAAATCCGTTATAAGAAATTTATTAAAAGGTATCCTAATATTGAAAATCGAATAAATCAATATCATGTAGCAGCATACCTAGGTATAACTCCTGTAGCCTTGAGTCGTATAAAAAATAAACTATAATTTTCAAAATTCTTAAAAATACTGGAATATTAATACTTTTCATTAGTACTTTTAGAAAAAAATTGTTTTATAAAATCTATTAAATTACCATCTATTTCAGAATTATACTTTCCATAAATAATATAAAATTCTTCTTTAAATTTCATATTATTTTTAGTGTAATATTTAAATAAAATTTTGGAAATCTCTTTAATATTATTACCCTCTGGTTTTAAATATAAAATATTACCTTTAAGAAAATTTCTTAACATAAGGTATTCACCATTTTTTGCAAATTCTAAGAGTATATTTAATGTTAAATGGTTGTTCTTAAGTAAATTATATTTATTTATATCAACACAATAATTATTTTTTTCATTTAAATAAACTTTAATTTTATTAAAGTAATCTTTATTAAGTTTATATTCATAGTCTCTTATTTTAAATTTTTCTTTTTCCTTCTGAATAATTTCATATAAAAGATTTACTTGCTTTATCATAGTATCCGTACTTTTAACAATATCTGTTTCAAAAAAATTTTTTAGTTTTTTGCTTTTAATACTGACAGGTCTCCATGAAAATCTTTGTATATAATTTTCTCTAGATTTATCGTAACTTTCTATAAAAACAACTATTTCTTCAAAATACTTAAATTTAATTAAGCAACTTTCAGTATAATTTACTTCACTAACCTTACACCCAGTAATATTTTTTGCATTAATATGAATAATTTGTTCATCTTTTGTCTTATAATCTAATAAATCCAACCTGATTTTTTCTATATCAACAAAGACTTCACTTGTATAGTCTAAATGACCTATATATTTATCTGTTTCACTACTGGATTTTAAGCTTCTTATAGATACTAATTTATTTGTTTTTAATAAATATTCATTTAAAATATCAAATTGAAATTTTTGAATTTTGGTTTGAGTTAATTTTTTTTGACCAAGTTTTAATACTTCATTTCCTTTTTCTGTTATACTTCCATTTATGTATTTGTAGCTTTTCAATATCTTTTTTATCGAATCAATATAATTTTCTTTTAATCCTAGTAAATCAGCTATAATATTACTATTTTTTTGTTCCATGCTAATTAATTTTAAAACTTTCAATTCTATTTCTTCAAAATCCTCAAATATTTCTTCTTCTATTTCTAATTCTAAAATTGCAATAGGATAATAAACAGGTATAAAGAAATCTATATCACTAATCTTTAAATTTTTATATTTATTAATAATTTTATATAAATCACTCTCAGTAATATTAATTTCAAATCAACTCCTTAACCTTTTGTAAAACTCATCATATTCTATCAATTCTCCTTTTCCTTCTTTTGCTACTTTAATAATTTTTCCTATAAAGTCAGAAAAATTTTTTTCACTTTTATTTTTTGCTTTTGATTTATTATTTTCACAATTAGATAAAAAATTCATATCTCCAATAAGTACAAGAGTTTTCTTACACCTTGTCATTGCTACATTAAGCCTTCTAAGTTCTTTTAAAAAACCAATTCTCAAATGCTTTTTATTTCTATTTGAACTTCTTGTAAAACTATAAATTATAATATCTCTTTCTTGGCCTTGAAAACTGTCTAAGGAAGCTACTATTTCATTTATCATATCTTTATCAAAAAAATTTTGAAGATTTTTACTTATCAAATTGACCTGTAATTTATATGCAGAAATAATACCAATATTATCAACTGTTAAACTTCTTTCATTATTTATATACTTTACTAAGTCAACTATAATTTTGGCCTCTAATTTATTTTTACAACCACTTTCAAAAAATATTTCTTCATATCTCTCTCTTTTCTTTGAAGTGTCTATTATAATTAAAGTTTTTTTGGATATTTTCTGTAAAACTCCACACATATTTTTTTTCAAAATATGTGATTTATAATTTCCATTATAAAAATGATCTGAAATAATATCTGCAATTTCAGCAGGTATTCTATATTGACTATCTAACATTATTTTATTATTATCAGGTAACTTTTTATACAAATCCTCAAAAAGACTTATTTCTAAATAATCTTTTTTTACATCGTTACTCTCACATAAATTCGATAAGGTTGAATCTAAAATAGGGGGAATTTGATTATAATCACCAAGCATTATTAATTTATTTGAAACACTCATAGGTACAAGGACATTATGAATTTGAATTTGTCCTGCTTCATCGATAATTGTTACATCAAAGTCTAGGTTAGAAAATCTTTTTTGAGAATTAACTCCAATACACGTAGCTCCAACAACTTCGACTGTTTCGAGTAGTAGTTCATTTAATGCATAATTTTGTTTTGAGGCAATGCTTTCCCTCCATTCCTTAAGCTCATCTATCAAATTATTAGTTTTTTTATATTCTTCTTCTACATATTTTAGTGCTTTTTCTAAATTATAGTTATCGAAAAATATTAATTTTTTATCTAATTTATTTAATATATTCAAGTTATTTTTAGTTATTTTTTGTTTATTGAGTTTTTTTATTATTTCATTTTTTAACAGTCTACAGTTATAAAAATTTTTAAATTCTTTATCTTTTAGGTTATTATATGCAATTTTATATTTCTTATATAAATTGCTGTATTCCTTAGAATTTATACTACGTTTTGACTCGATTTCATCTAATTTTTTTAAAAATCTTCTATTTTTAAAAGTCATATATTTATTAATTATATTTTCAAAAATTTTTTTATTTTCACTTTTGTGGAGATTATATAATT
>JBDMZA010000313.1:0-3036 GCA_039770155.1 Clostridiales bacterium | reverse complement strand
TTAAATTATATCCATCAAATTCATTACATATTGTATAGCCTATTTTCATATCAAGATTTCTGTTTATAACATCTTTATTTAATCTACATATATGTTTGAACAATAATTTTATATAGTATTCTTTCAATGTACAAAACAACTATTTACAGTATGATCTATTACTAATAAAAGCTTCAAAATAACACCTAACTCAATTTTGGGTTAAAATAATCTCAACTTTAGTAATAGCTTAAAAGTATTTTTTGTTTTGGGTATACAACCTCCAAGGCATTTTACTTGACACTAGTCATTAAACTATAACAATATATTACTTGGATTATTACAAGTATAATTTGATGTTATTTGCAATTAATTTAATAAACCGCCAAAAGTGGCGGATAAAGTGGCGGATAACTCGAATATATATGTAAATATATAACATATGCAAAAATAAAAAATGATATTTATAGAACTCAAAAACCCATACAAAAAGAGACTTTCAAATAAAAAGAAAGTCTCTTTTTCAATAACGCACCCAAGAGTATTCGAACCTCCGACCTCCAGTTTAGGAAGTATTAGAAAAATTATTATTATAGATGAAATTATTGAAATTTGCTTACATAGTGAGTTTTATTTATACATAAAATTATTTATTTTCTGTATTTTTCATATTTTTTTGATTTTATTTTTCTTATGTCAGTTTACTGTCGGTTGAAATTATTTTGAAAAAACAAATATTAATCTATTTTTTCAGATAATCCATCAATTCTTCTATTAATTTATATAATTCGGTTGATGGATTTCTTAATGATGGTGTAATATTTGAATGTTCCTTTTTAAGCATTTTAGCATACTTTATTGCTAATTTTATATCACCATATTTTGTTAAAACATCATATATATTAACAATATTCTTTTCATATTTACCATTATTAATATTATAATTTGAAAAACAACTATTTAATTTTTTAATGTATTTTTCTCTTGAAATTCCTGAATTTAGATATTCAAAGTGTAGTATAAACCATAATTCAATTGCTTCATTTGACCAAGCAACTTTTATATTATTTGATTCTGCCATAACAATAGCATTATTAAATTGATGATCACTAAATGAATCTTTATCAAATACACACCATACATTACCATAAGGAATTTCAGCCCTTCTTCTTTTATCTATAGTATATTGGACTAAATTTTCTGTATTTCTGCCAGTACCATAAATTTCGATCCTTTCAGTTTTTATATTCTTGACAACTATTTTATTTCCATATTTTTCATTAATTATTTTTTTTATTCCTTCAAAATAATATGGTTCTGTTTTTTCACCTTCGCAAACAATAAGATACCTGTATGGAGCAATATTTTTTATAAATTCTGCTCTTTTAATTTTTTTTCCTTGCCGTTTTTTAAATAATTGATCTGACAGATTATTCACCCACCTTGTAGTTCTTTAGGTTTGGAATTGCACCATACCTTCCACCTAAGTAATCTTTGTTATAAGTAGCATCATTTCTTATCTTTGAGTTGTTGACTTTATATTCTGCTAACGAAAACAATGATGAAATACCACTAGTATCTTTTTCAGTAAACCATATTTGATCACGTCTAAGAAATTCTTTTGACAAGGAATTTGTATCATGTGTAGTAAAAATAAGTTGTGCATTTTTAGGATTAGTTTCGTTATTATGGAATAAATTGACAATATATCTTGTTAAAAGTGGATGAATCTTTGCATCCATTTCATCAACAAATAAGGTATTTCCATTTTTTAGTGTTTGGTTAAAAAAATAATACAAACTTATCATTTTAATTGTTCCACTTGATTCATCTTCTAAAGGGATTTCTTCAAGAACATTTGAATCAATATTTTTATGTTTGGTATAAAGTTTGTATTTTTTTGATTCAAAGTTATCAATTGAATCATTTTCAACAATCTTTTCAATTCTAATATTTTCAATTCCTACATCTATTGCCATTAGGTAGTTTAGAAATTTCTTTTTTTCATGATCATCATCGAAATTAACTTGAGGTAATGTTTTTGATATTAGAAATTCGAATGTTACATCTCCAAAATTAACTACATATGTATTTTCAAACCAGTCTATAACATCTATAGCATCTTCAATATTTAAACTGGATAAAATAGAAATTAAAAGTGTTTTCTGATTTATTGAATTTAAAAGCTGTTTAACTTTATTTAAATCATTTCTTAGGTTAAAATTATTTTTTTCTCTTTCAAATACAACATCATATTTTGATTTATATTTAAAATTTCTTTTATATAACCATTCTTGATAAATAATTTTTTCATCTGTTTGATATCCATATTGAAATTCTTTGCCATTTATAGTGAAAAATACTTCAAATGTAGATTTACCTAGTTTTCCTTTATTAGAAAAGTGAAATCGTTTTAGGGGAATGAATTTTCTTTTTCCTGAAAGCTCAAATGAACTTAAAACCCAATGTTTCATTAATTGAAAAGCTTCTAATATATTTGATTTACCACTTGCATTTGCTCCATATATAGCATTAGTTTTTAAATATTTTTCTTTGTTTTTATATTCAATAACATTTGATTTTAACTCAATAATATTTGTTGCAGTAAAATCTAAACTTGTTTGAGTTAAATATGTTTTGAAATTCTCAAAATTAAACTGAATGAGCAATATACTCACCTCCAATACTATTATACCTTATATATATAAACATTCAATTGAAATCGAGAAAAATTCTCATATTATTACAACACTGTTTATAGTATTGTAAAATAGAAGTTAATTTTTATTGTTGAAATTAGGTGGTTTTTAATTGGTATTAATAAACCAGATTATTAATTTCAGAAATACAAAATACAAAAAGAGACTTTCGAATAAAAAGAAAGCCTCTTTTTCAATAATGCACCCAAGAGGACTCGAACCTCCGACTTCCAGTTTAGGAAAGTGTTATAGTTGGTTTTGTAGTTTTTTATTTTTTATAATAATATTTAAAAGTCTCTATTAATCAAGTATATATAATTTAAGGATTTTTATAATTGTTAATATTATTTGTGTGTTT
>JBDMZA010000312.1:0-3026 GCA_039770155.1 Clostridiales bacterium | reverse complement strand
ATAATCAAATTTTACTTCATTTAATTTATTTTTGATTAGTTCTAAGTTTATATCTTTTTGAATTATTTCAAAAGAAATCATTTCATTTAATTTTAAAAAATTTTCAGTTACTATAGACTTATATGTTTTTTCAAGAGCTTCTTTTTTTTGTTCTTCCATGCATATGTAAACTGTGTTCTTTAAAATACTGTTAACTTCATTTAAATCTACAGGTTTTTCAATATAATTTACAGCATTTATTTCAATTGCAGATTTTAAATATTCTTTATCAGTATAACTGCTTAGAAAAATTATTTTACAATCGGGAAATTTTTTTCTAATTTTTCTTGATAATTCTATACCATTCATTTTAGGCATTCTGACATCTGTTAAAATAATATTTGGACAAAAATCATTTGCTATTTCAAGTGCCTGTAATCCATTTTCAGCATCATATGTTTTATCTATTCCAATTTTTTGCCAAGGAATGTACTTTAATAATCCTTCACGAGTATGTTTTTCATCTTCTACAATTAATATAGATAACATAAAGCCTCCTAAAAAAAATCAAAAATTTCATAAGATAATTTTTTTCTAAAAATATCGATGGTTTAACGAATTTTCAAAAAAAGTTGACTAGTTTATTTTTTGATTCTGCCTTATAGATAGCCAAAAAATAAATCCACATTCTCGAGTATGAACTGAGTACTATTTTTTAGGGTTTCCTAAAATTATTATATAGATTAAATATAGAAAATACAATAATAAACTATAATGCTAAAGAATAGCAAAAAAATAATGTAGAAATAATTCTACATTATTTTAACTTTAATATTTTAGATCATAATTAACAAAGCTTTTACAAAACCTGCCTCATCTGAATTAATTTGTTTAAAATTACTTACAAATAAATCTTCTTTAAATATATTTCTTTCCCTATATGTAATTTGATAAGCATTAATACTATTTTCAATTAATGTATTTTGAAATCTTTCGATGTTATTTCCAAGGGATATTACTAAATCAGAATTTCTAATATTATCATTAATGTCATCTTTAGTTGAATCAAATACTTTTAGTGAACTTCCTTCAAAATTCAATTTGGATTCCTCATCTTGAATTTGTACAAAAACTTCTATATTGTAATTAATAGAAATTGATTCTAATTCAGATATTGCACTTTCAACATCCAATAAATTTTCTACAACTATTATTGGATTTTCAGATATTTTGATATCACAAACTATATCATTAATACTTGAAAAATTTTGCTTTGTTACTAAATCTAACGTTAAGGTATTACTCATAAAATAAAACTACTCCTCTAAATATATTTTGCATTTTTTATTACAATTATTAGTTTTTACAAACCTTTTGTATTATATTACTTAAATATTATATATGTCAACCAAAAAAATTATTCAATAGAAATAGTATAATTATGTAAGTATTTATGTTTATATTACTTAAATAACCCAAAAATATTTGAAAGAAAAATAAATATTATTAATAGTGGTGTGATATACTTTATTAAAAATTTAAAAACTGAATAATATGGAGTCTTATAAAGACCATTTGAAGAGCATTCATTTTTAGTTACTTTATCTTTTAAAATCCAACCAATAAATACAGCTACTATTAAACCACCAAGTGGCAATAATTGATCTGATAATGTGATAAACCAATCAAATATATTCATATTAACAGATTTGCCTTCAACTATGAATGGAATGTTAAAATTTGACAATACACCATTTCCTTGAGAGAGTATAGCTCCAAAAGTTGTTGTTGAAATTATTGTAATAAGAGTTGATTTTTTTCTACTCCATTTTAGTTCCTCATGTAAAAAAGACACTATGACTTCTAGTACAGATATTAAAGAGGTTAAAGCTGCAATGGTTAATAAAATAAAAAATAAAATTTCAAAGATATTTCCTAAAGGCATATTACTAAATACATTTGGAAGTGTTATAAATACAAGACCAGGGCCAGAGGTTGGTTCTATATTAAATGCAAATACAGCAGGGAAAATAGCAAGTCCTGCAAGTAAGGCTATTAAAGTATCAGTAATGGTTACTTGGAGAGTAGTTTTCATTAAATTGTTTTCCTTACCAATATAAGAACCATAAGTCATTATAACGCCCATTCCAAGTGAAAGTGAAAAAAAAGCATGACCAAGTGCAGAAATTATAGCAGCTAAGTTAAGCTTACTAAAATCTGGTTTTAAAAGAAAATCAAGCCCTTTCTCTGCTCCATCTAATGTGAGAGATCTTATAACTATTAGAATAATTATAATAAGTAGTAAAGGCATAAGGATTCTTGAATATTTTTCAATACCATTTTTTATTCCACTAATAAGAATGAATCCTGCTAAAGCCATGATAATTATCTGTGCTAGAACTGGTTGCCAAGGATTAGAAATAAATTGACTGAATACTGATTCGAAATCTACCGTTTTCGATACATTAAGCTTACCTACTAAAGAAAAGAATATATAGTTTAATGACCAACCTGCTATTATGCCATAAAATCCTGCAATAATAAAAGTTGTCAATATACTCAGCCAACCTCCCATAAACCAAGGCGTTTTTGGAGCAAGTTTTTTAAATGCACCAACACAATTTTTTTGTGAACTTCGACCTAAAATAAATTCAGACAGCATGATAGGTAAGCCAATTAATAATATACATAAAAGGTAAACGATTATAAATGCAGACCCTCCATAGGTTCCTGTAATATAAGGGAATTTCCATATATTACCCAAACCGATTGCTGAACCTGCTGTTGTAGCAAGAATACCAAGTTTGCTACTAAACCCATCTCTTTTCAAAGAATTATTTTCTAACATAATTTCCCCCCATAAAATAAAAAAAAATTTTGTAAAAGAGCAGACTGACTTTAATTTTAAATTTTTCAATCTGCTATAAATATATTTTGAATAAAAAATTTAACATAATATTAATAATAAGAAAAAACTTATTTTTTGTCAATAAAGAGCAGAGTCAGCTATTACATAAAAGTAAAAAAATAAAACTATAAAAAATGTT
>JBDMZA010000311.1:0-2615 GCA_039770155.1 Clostridiales bacterium | reverse complement strand
CATTATTTAAATTCTATAATTGTAAAGGAAGCGTGATTTTATGGATAATTATATCAAAGAACACCCTCTATGCATAATTATAAATATAAAAAAAGTTCTTTCCAGCATAATTACAATATTCATATTTTTTTCTGTATTCTTAAAAAATCTACCTTTACCAATGCACCTATTTATAACAATGACTCTATCCATATCGGTTGCTTTAGTATTAATACCTAGAGCATTAACATGGTATTCAAAAAAATTCACCCTGACTGCAAATTCAATTGAAATACATGAGGGCATAATATCATCAAACAACACAACAATTCCTTACAATAAAATCCATACTGTAAATTTCTCAACAAACATTTTAATGAAATTTTTCAAGCTTACAGAAATCAAGGTGGATACAGGTGAGAATCTCAATTCAAAAAAAACAGAATTTTCAGCGATACTGGACATACAAACAGCCAAAAATATCAAAGAAACAATCTTAAAACCAAAAAAATCAATCGAAAAGCCTCAAAGTGAAAAATTTAAGGCTTTTACCAGAAATATAACCATAAAAGAAATAATCATACTCAGTTTGACATCAAATATATTATTTACAGGTATTATCTTTTTTCTAGCTATTATAAACAATATTTATGAGTGGTTGGATTCATTTCCAGCATATCTTGAATACATGGATATAACAAAATTAATAGAAAATTACAGCACTAAGGGAATCAATATTCTTGACCTGCTTTTGAAAATATTTATCCTTTTTGTATTATATATAATTGTTTCTTCTACTATTTCAATCGCCTACAATTTCTTGAAATATTTTAATTTCACATTCAAAAAAGAAAATTATAATATATCAATAAGTTATGGTTTATTGGAAAATAAAGTTTTCACAATACCTTTTGAAAAAATCCGTGCTGTATATGTCAAAAAACCTTTTTTAAGGAATATTTTCAAATACAATTCCATAAATGTGGAAAGTATAGGATATGGTAATGAAAAAGGCGAATCATCCACCATATATCCTCTTTTACATATATCTGAAATTGATAAATTTCTAGAATCAAACTTACCTGAATTCACCTATAGTAATGAATTTATAAAACCTCCCTTAAGATCATTGATAAGGTTCATATTGTATTATATCAGGATTCCTTTAGTTTTATCAATATTCCTGACCATATTTATCCCATATGGCTTTGCTTTATTTTTTACACTTCCTGTATTTATTATTGCAGGTTATCTGGAATACAAAAATACTGGAATATATAAAACTGGTTCAAACATAATCATCCTGAAAGGCTTTCTTGGTAAAACTATATCCATTGTTCCAATATCAGCTATCCAATCTGTCTGTACACAAATGAACATATTCCAGAAACGTAAAAATTTATTCAACTTTATAATTTATTATCATGGCAATGAATTCAATAAAAATATAAAAATCAAAAATATGGACACAGGTATATTAAATGAATATTTAAATATTATTTAATTATTCCTTATTATGTAATGAAGGATTTTAAACAATTTGAAAAATTATAAATAGACCAACTAGCCAACATCAAAATTTTGATGTTGGCTAGTTGGTCTTATGTAATAACCATAAGAACCGTACGAATTATAATGACCTGAATTCAGATGTAATAATTATTTTCTTAACATTTTACAGAAATATTTACATCAATATCTAATGCATAAGCGATTTTTAAAACAGTATCTAATGTTGGTCTAACAGTCCATGTTTCAATCCTTGATATTGTCGATTGTTCTGCTCCGATCATTTCTGATAACTCTTTTTGTGAAATTTTTCTTTTCTTTCTTTCTGCTATTATAGCACCTATTAAATGACTCATAAAATCTAAAATATATTGTTCTTCTTTGCTTGTAGATTTTAAATTCTTTTTGACATCACTCCATTTTCTCATAATATTATCTCCTTTTTAAATAATTTATTTTAAATTCATTAATGTCGAACTCTTCGTTGCAGATTCTACTATTCCGTTCATAATAGATTTTTAAGTTTAGCTTATATCCTTTGTTTTATTTGTCTCTCTCATCCAAGTACTTTTTATATTCTTTTTTAGCTCTTTCAATTTCCTTTCTTGGAGTTTTATTTGTTTTTTTAACAAAGAATGTTAGTATTATATAATCGCCTTCAATAGTAAATAGTAATCTATAATTACCAGGTCTCAACTCCCAAATTTCATCTTCAAGATGCTTAACTGTTGGTTCTCCAATCCAAGTTCCATGGTCTAATAAAATAGTGAAGCAATGTTCTATCCGCTCTTTCTTTATTCTTGCATCCTTGTTTCCTTTTTGAGCTTTACTATCTAGATCCTCTATTAATTCCGCTACTTCTTCTGTAAGGATAATTTCCAATACTACACCTCCAGTTTTATGCTCAACTAAACTTAATATCTATTACTTGTTTATAAATATATTATAGCATAAAGAACATATTTTCCATAGCATAAATGCATATTTGATATATAATCCCATTTTAAAAAAACTGAACCTAACTCAAGGTCATTAAGTAAGATTCAAAATCATATAAAAAATCTCTGTAATTTTTGTCAAATAAGACTTATAGAGATTTTTATAAAAATTATTATTTAATTTCCAAT
>JBDMZA010000310.1:0-4500 GCA_039770155.1 Clostridiales bacterium | reverse complement strand
GGAATTTAATTTAACCATATATTAAAACACTATATAGTATATACTACATTAGTAAAAAAATAACTATTTTATTTGAAAAAAATAGACATTCTTATTTTCTAATATTATAAATAAGAATTTGCTTTTTAAAACTATAAATAGCTTTAATAAATACATTAAAATTCATCATATGGATTAACTTGAGAGAATTCATCTTCATACTCTGTAACTTGGGAATCACAATTATCATAAGATTTTTGTGATTCTGGAATATTTTTAATAGCGATGTTTTTTGGAGGGTCATGATTTTTCTTTAGGTCTTTATACCAAAGACCAAACATTGAATGAATAAATAAAGTGGCAGCAAAACAGGAAAAAAATAAAATAGTAGTAGGGCTTGAACCTACAGGATATTATTGATATACATTTACACAAAGAATAATAAAAGAAAAACATATGTTAGTACAAGTTAATCCATATCATGTTAAAAATTCAGAAGAAATGGATGATAATACGCCAAGTAAAAATAATAGAAAATATCCAAAGACAATAGCAATGTTAATAAAAGACAAAAGGTATTAAATACTATATTTGCCAAAAGATGAATATGCAGAGATAAGAAAAGCAAACAATATAAGAGAAAAAATAGTAAAAGATATAGGCAGGATAAAAAAAAAATACAAAGATGGATAGAGTCATTAATAGTACTTTGCTAAATTAATACGAATAATATATAAAATAATGGTAAGTAGAACAAAATATAATGGTGAAAAAATGTTTGTTGATATAAAACAAAATAATAATGTATTAGCAGCATAAATATAAAATAATCATTTATGGATAGAATTAACGAAATAGCCACTCTATAATTTATAACAATATAAATTGAATGTATAGAAAGTTTACAAAACTGAACATAAAAAGAGAAGAAGACAATTTTTTTTCGTGATACACTTTAACCCAAGGATGTGATGAAAATGAAATGGTTTGAACATATGAGTCAGGCTATTAAATATATAGAAGAAAATTTAACAGACGAAATAGATTATGATGAAATTTCAAAGATTGCTTGTTGTTCAACCTATTATTTTAAGAGAATGTTTTCATATATAACTGGTATTACTTTATCTGATTATATTAGACGAAGAAGAATGAGTAAAGCAGCATTTGAACTATTAACAAGTAAAACAAAAATAATAGATATTGGTTTGAAATATGGTTACACTTCTCCAACATCGTTTAATAGAGCATTTCAAAGTATTCATGGAATAGCTCCAAAAAAAGTTCGAAGAGAAGGTATTACTTTAAATTTGTATTCACCAATTAGTTTTTCAATTAATATAATTGGAGGTGAAGGTATGAAATATAGAATTGAAAAGAAAGGTCCTATTAGAATTGTTGGATTAAGGGTGAAATTAGAAGAAGAGATGGAAAAAAATTTTAAAATTGTTCCAAAGTTTTGGGATAAGACTGTGAATAGTAAACATTTTTCAAAAATATCTGATATGGTAAATGATTATCCTCATGGTGTTTTAGGGGTAACTGTGTATAAAAATCCAGATGATATTCACTATTATATTGCTGCTTCAACAGATAAGCCAGTAAAAGAAATGTTTGAATATGAAATACCATCCGCTACATGGGCTATATTTGAGGCTGATGGACGTTTCCCTGAATCAGTACAAAAAACATTTAATAGATTTCTTATGGAATGGCTTCCTTTCTCTGGATATAAATATGCTGAGTTACCAGATATTGAGGTATATCCAGTTAGTAATCAAAAATTGAAAGGTGGACATTCAGAAGTTTGGATTGCAGTAAAAAAAGAAAGTTGAAAATTTTATAAATGTAATTAATAAAATTGGAGGAATTTAATATGGAATATAATATTGAGATAAAAAATATTGAATCTATAAAGGTTGCTTTTATGAAATTTAAAGGACATTATACTGAAGCTGGTAAATATATGCCTGAAGTATTTAAATCTGTGCAAGGGAAAACAATTGGAATACCTTTTTTTGCTTATTATTTAGCAGAAAAGAAAACAGGTCTCTGTGAAATAGATTTATGTGTTCCAACAAATATTGAATCTACTAATAAAAATGGAATAACAATAAAAGAGTTGCCTGGTTTTAAAGCTGCTTGTGTTACTCATATTGGTCCATATGACAGTGTGCCAATGGCATATGAAGCAATTGATAATTATTTAAAGAAAGAAAAATTAGATTTACAATTGCCTTGGAGAGAAGTTTTTATAAAAGGTCCAGGTCTTGTTATGAAAGGAAATCCAAAAAAATATATCACTGAAATTATTTTTCCATTGAAAGAGGTGGAGTAGCTATTGTTAATTAGAATAGTGAATGTAGTCCAACAATATAAAAATGGAGTTCGAGCTTTGGATGGTTTAAGTTTAAATGTTGAGAATGGTGAGATTTTTACATTATTAGGTCCAAATGGTGCTGGAAAGTCTTCTTTGATTAATATATTGACTACTTATTACAAACCTACATCAGGTACAATTACAATGTTAGAAAAAGATTTATGTAAAGAACCTTCTTGGATTAGAACACAAATAGCTTGTGTAGCACAAAATATTTCTATTGACTTACATTTATCATTGATGGAAAATTTACTTTTTCAAAGTAGATTGTATAAAGTGGATAAAAAAATAGCTAAAAAGAGAATAGATTATTTAATTGAAAGTTTTGAATTATCAAATTATTTAAAATATCCGACATCATCATATTCTGGTGGAGTAAAAAGAAGATTAGACATTGCTATGAATATGATTTCATCACCTAAAATATTGTTTTTAGATGAACCTACTGTTGGTATGGATGTGGAATCACGTAAGGCTATGTGGAAGATGTTGCAAAAGATACGGGATGAATATAAAACAACAATTTTCCTTACAACACACTATTTGGAAGAAGCAGACCAATTAAGTGATACAATTTGTATTATGAATAATGGGAAGAAAGTTGTACAAGGAACTCCAGAGAGCTTACGTAATTACATTAGGCAAGATATAATAAAGATTAAATTTTCAAATTCAGTAAATGCTAAAAAGTATAAAAATTTAATAGATATTACAGGTTTAGTCAAATTTTCTAATGTAAAAGGTAGTTCATTATATTGTAGTATAGATAATAAAAGAAAAACTTTTATAGATATTAACAAATGGCTTCTTGATAATAGTTTTGAGTTTAGTGCGATTGAGTTTGTTGAAGCAAGTTTAGAGGATGTTTTCTTATCATTGACTAGTTCAAACCACAATACAAAGGAGGATAAAGTTTGCTAAATATTTTATGGAGAAATATGAAATGGCGATTTCAAAACCCTTTATCTATTATTATTACTATAGTACAACCTCTTATTTGGCTTGTTATGTATAGTGCTATAGCAGGGCAAACAATTGATAATATAGAAACTGGGAATTATACAGCTTTTATTTTACCTGGAATAATAGTTTTGGTTACTTTTTCTGCATGTAGTAGTGGTGGAATTATTAACTTTATAATGAAGACAAGTGGCAGTTATTATAGAGTTTTGATTGCCCCAGTAAAAAGAAGTTCTATTGTTCTTGGACAGATGTTTGAAGCTATATTGTTATCATTTATAGAAATATTAATTCTGTTCCTTGTCAGTTTATTTTTTTCTGTTAATTTTTCTATAAATGCTGTAGAATTACTATTAATTATTATATTGATATTTATGACTGCATTTTTTATATCCAGTTTAGCATATGCTATAAGTTTATTTTTGCCAAATGAAGTTATATATGAAATGATGATGAATGCTATAGTGTTACCTATTTTCTTTTTAAGTACTGCATTATTCCCACTTGAAAATCTATTTGGACTTTTAAAGATTGTAGTATGGCTAAATCCATTTACACATATTATAAATTTATTAAGAAAGTTAATGTTTAATGAAGTATTATTATGGAATGAATTTGTACCAGTTATTCTATTATTTTTATTAATGTGTTGTATAAGTTTTTCTTTTGCTATGTGGAGATTAAAAAAAGAAACTTCATGTTAAATGAAAAATATTGTTATTTAGATTGATTAAAATAGTGAAGCATGTAAAGAATGTTTAGATTTACAAGATTGGTAAAATTTTTTTTATTTTTTGGTGGTTACAAATATTTTATTTAAAATAAATATTTATATGAAGTGCAACTCTTTTATTTGTATCTTTTCGTAATTATTTTTTTTTTCTGGATATATAACTCTATTTTTCTTTAAAGAATCAATAAAAAGTATGTTTTTATCTCTGGCAAATTTTATTACTTCTTTAGAGGCATACCAACTATCTGTTAGTAGGATGTCTACTTTTATTAATTTGCTAACTTCTTCAATGACTTTTAATGCTATATCTATCTTGTTTGATGTATTTTTATCATACAATATCATATCAAAAGGAATTTCTTTTTTTCCACATTTCAAAATACAGACAACAATTTGATGTCCATATACAGTTTTTCTATCAGTATGTGAAAAATGAAATTCTCATCCT
>JBDMZA010000309.1:0-3387 GCA_039770155.1 Clostridiales bacterium | reverse complement strand
TCAAAAATTTCATAAGACAATTTTTTTCTGAAAATATCGATGGTTTAACGAATTTTCAAAAAAAGTTGACTAGTTTATTTTTTGATTCTGCCTAAAGATAATATTTGGTTTAGAAACAAAATAGGTAGGGAATATTTATCTTGTTCAACTATTTGATAAAACTTTTTTATGAAGTATTAAACAATATCATACTAATTATAATTGTATTTGCTGCAAGTACTATTTTAAAATTTATTCGTTCTTACTCGATTATTTCTATAAGGAGAGCCTAAAAAATAATACTTGACTTTATATAGCAGATCTTTGTATGATATAGTTAAAAAGGAGTGTATAATTTAGTTTCTAACTATATCATACAAGGTAATATGATTAATTTATTACATGATACTGAAATTGAATATGTTAAATGTTTTTCACAGTGCATAGAGACAGAAAATCTCCTTCATTTCCAGGATAATAATCTTCCTGATATGTATGCACATAATTTTGTTTTATTAAAAAATATTATGTCAACCAAAGAGATATCTACTATCATTTCTACAAAAATACAGCAAAGTATTGATGAGAAAAAGGACTTTTTACAGTTTGAAGCTAACTATCCTATAAACAGCAAGGCACTTGAGAATTTAAGTGTATTCCCTGATATTACAAGATTTATTTTTATGTCCATCTCACCAAATAAATATCTCTCTTTAAAACAAAAGTTTGACTGCACTATTGAAGAAGCATTATCCCAAAGGGTATATGATGATGGTATCGAAGTAGACATTCTGGCTAATTCTCATGCTATGGGTGAAAATTTTGCTAAAAAGAGGATTGCTAGAAAAGTACAAGCGTATAGATCCAAAAACAATCTAAAATTTTATGTCTGTTACCACAAAAACACTCCTGTAGGTAATTGTGAATTCTTCATAAGCAATGGTATTATTAAGATTGAGGATTTTGATATTTTGGAAGAACACCAGCGAAAAGGATTTGGCACAACTGTTTTTAGATATTTGTTACAATTATCTGAAAGACAAGGAGTAGAGACGGCGTATGTAGTAACTGATAGTGAAGATACTGCAAAAGATATGTATAAAAAATGTGGATTTACTATAGTTGGCGAAAAGACAACTCTTTTCTTTAAATTATAGATATCCACATGTTTTCTGTACAGTAACAACCATTATCAAAGCATCAACTACTAAGGAACGCTCCTTGCCCATAACCACAGCTAATAATGGTCTGTCTGACATGATTCAGGTAAATAATAGACATCATCAGTTAACAAATATAATTCTTCTTCCAACTCGGTCTCCTTGTTAAAATGTATTGTTATAATACTTTTTCACCTGCTAAAATATAACTTAATGATAAATGTGCACTAGCTTCAGATAAGCGTTCACATACCTCTGAAATATTGTTATCATATTCTTTAAAAAATGTAAGCTTTTTTTATTAGAAATCATACTCATAATAATCGTAGAAATCGGATGAGTGAACCAGTAATAGCTGAAACTCTTATAACTAGTCTTACCAACATAATATATACCACTTCCTTCTATATATGGTTGTGATATTAAGTACGGGTAAACAACCTGCAGGCTGTTTATCTCAGATTCGTTGTCCCCTAACTTTATTACTGTAAAAACCATAATACCTAACTAATTGATTATATGGAGAATAAAAAAAGATAGTATCCATCGTTTTCCAAGATAAATTTTCTCTTGTTTGCTTCATTTTTCTATCGTTGGTTATTTATTTAGTTTCTATTATACACTTTTTTTAATATCTTGAGCACAATAAAGTTGATAAAAAATTGACTCTTTATTATTTAAAAGCTCATCATAATTTCCTTCCTCATGTATTCTACCTTTATTAAATACATAAATTTTATCTAAACTTTTTAAAGTTGAAAGTCTATGGGCTATAAAAATTAATGTTTTATTTTCTAACTTGTTTACTAAAGAATATTGAATCTTAGCTTCCGTTTTACCATCTAATGACGATGTAGCCTCATCAAAAATTAAGATTTCGCAATTACTATAAATTGCCCTTGCAATACCGATTCTTTGTTTTTCGCCACCTGAAAGAGAATATCCATTTTCACCAAGAGGTGTATCAACCCCTTTTGGTAATTTTTTTAAAACATCTTCTAGTTCTGCAATTTTTATAACATTATCAAACTCATCTTTTGAATAACTTCTCATTAAAGTAATATTTTCTTTAAAAGATAAATTAAATATTTCTGTTTCTTGCAAAACAAGAGCTATATTTTTAAATATTTCATCATGCTTAATCTTTTTAAGTTCAGTATTATCAATGGTATAATTTCCACTATCTAAATCATATAATCCTATCATTAATTTAGTTAAAGTAGACTTTCCACTTCCTGACTGTCCAGCTAAACCAATTTTACTGTGTTTATTTATTTTTAAATTTATATTTTCAACACCAAACATCATATCTTTTTCTTTGCTAATTTCTTTATACTTAAATGAACTATCTTTAAAAATTATTTGTCTCCAATTATTTGGAAAACACTCTTTTCCCTTTTCCTTTTCTTTGTTACCCCAATATATTCGCATCATACTACCAAATAGAGTTTTACATCTAATGATATTTGAATACATTTGCATAAAACCTGATGTCCTCACTCTTAAACTTTCATAATATCCAAAAAATGTTACAATAGCTCCAACTGTAATAACACCATTTACAACATCATTCCCAATAAAAACAAGAAATACAAAAATACTAATACTATTTGCAACTTGAAATATTTTCCACATATTGACATATGTCTTTTGAATTTTATCCTCAAATACTCTTTTTATTTCCTCTTTATCATTTAATCTATCTTGAAAATTTCTTTCTGTACCACTAGACTTTATTGTTTGAACTTTTGTTAGTCCATCAACAAAAGAGCCTGAAGCTAATTCTTGCAATTTATTTCTTTCAATATTCAGTTCCTCTAATTTTTTTGAAAATATCTTTAAAATTAATAAACTGATGCCAATATAGCTAATAAAAAATAATAAATATTTAGCCTGTAAAAAAATAAATATAATTAATACTCCAATAGAACCAGCAATAACATTATATATATTATTTTGAAGCATCATTGTAAATTGTGAAAATGCCTCTGTACCATTTTGAATTTTCTGTGCTTTTTCACCTGTAGATTCTTTTTTTTCATTATCAAGAGATAATCCAATAATTTTTTGAAAACCAATAACTCTCATATTATAATGTACTTTATTTGAAATTTTCGCCAAAACATATTTTACGCTAAGCCTAAAAAAAGATGCAACACCTAAAGTCACACAAATTGCCACAGCATATAAATAAAACATATCCAGAGATTCACCCGATTTCCATTGTGTAAAAAAATCTACTATTTTT
>JBDMZA010000308.1:0-8307 GCA_039770155.1 Clostridiales bacterium | reverse complement strand
TTATAGAATATGATGGCAATAGATTGTATTTTCTTACAGATGATAGTGATAATGATAATGTTGACATTTTATCACTGAACGAACTAAAAGATGATATTACAAAATACCTTATACCAATTGTTATGATAGAACCAGTTCAGACCAATGCTTTGTATAACTTAATTGCTTATGAACTGTCAAAAGATATCCCTGTCATATTATTCCAATCATTTTTTTCAATCGATAATACAAGTATTATAAAGACTTTATGCAAAGAACTTTATACATCAAAAAATCTTTTATCTGCTGTACAAGCAATAAAAAATGATTTATTTTTATCAAAAGAAAGGAATAATCTCAATGAAGTAACTTTTGAAGTAATTCTGCCTCCAGCTGTATTTTATAATAATATTGAATTTGAATTAATTGAAATGGATTTAAATGAAGAAATAATTTACATGGAAAAAATATTTTCTACCTTCAAAAAAGATCCTTTAAAATATGGTTTTTGGGGAAGAAAGTCAGATACCTTGAAAATTGAAAATAAATTACTCAAAAAAAATATTTTACTGCTTGAAGGATTAACTGGTAGTGGTAAAACAGCACTTGTTAAAGAATTAGCATCACTTTGGCAAAAAACAAATCTTGTATATGAAATTTTTTATATCAATGAAAAAAAAGATTTTAAAGATTTTCTTTCTCAAATGTGTAAAAAGTTCTTTGGTGAATATGATAAGGCTCTTTTTAACACATTATCTGAAAAAGCACAATTAAAAATGATAACTGATAAACTTAATCAAAAAAGAAATTTAATTATAATTGATAATATAAACTTTAGTGAAGATGATATAAAGATTTTAGATTTTATTAATAACCTCAATGAAAGCCAGTCTTTTGTAATAATTAGTAATAGAAACAACAAATATTTAAATTTAGAGCAATATAAAAACAATACTTATAAACTAAACGGACTAGATAAAAAATCTTCTATTAACCATGCCTTGAGCATTTTAGAAAATATTGATAAAATAAACTATAAAAATAATCCAAACTTTTATAAATTACTTACTTTACTAGATGGTTATCCCCTAGCAATTGAAATTATAATTAAAAATTTAATAACTTACTCTCCAGAAAAAATTCTTAATGATTTAACAAAAATAGATACTCAAAACAAAACAGAATTTATATTATCAGGTATAAAAAATTCCATATATAATTTAGATGAATTTGAAAAACTTATAATTCTATCGTTAATGCCATTTCAAAATATTTTTATTAACCCATCATTATACAAATATATTGATGAACTTAAAAAAATAGATCTATATAAAAATTTATCAATTGATGGAATTGAAAATTTATTAAATAAATCCCAGGACCTCGACCTCCTAATAAGCTTAAATAGTACAATATATTTAATACCAACTCTATATTACTCTATAAATTCATTATATTGTACAGATAAAGATTTATTGGAAAAAATAGAAAATACATTTATTTACTATTATTATGAAGTTATAGCAAATGAAATAGTAACATCTATTAATTCAGAAAAAAGCAATGCTGTTATAGCAAATGAATATGCAAACATACTTCATGCATTAAATCTATCATTGTCAAGTAACAAAAAAATATATTCTTTTATTATTGTAATAAAAGAATATTTTAGAAGAAAAAATAATTATAATGTTAGTATATTAGAAGAAATCAGAGATAAACTTATGGAATATGAAGAAAAAACAGATGATTATTATACAGATCTAGAAGTTGTACATTATTATATTGGACAATTTAACTTAAAAAATAAAAATTATGAAAAAGCAAAAGAAAATTTTAATACTTCACTTGAAATATCAAAAAATCACCTTGATCAATACTCTCAAGCCAAAATATATTACCAGTTAGGAAGAATTTCAGAAGAACAGAATGATTATGAAAGTGCTTTAGAGGATTATAATAAAGCAATGCCGATTTTCCAAAAATATAAAGATGAACCATCTCAAGCAAAAATTCTTCACCAATTTGGTACGATTGCAATGGAAAAGAAAGATTACAAAAATGCTAAAAACCATTATAATAAATCACTGGATATCAAAATTAAATATAAGCTTGAATACTCTCAAGCTACAACACATCACCAACTTGGAAGACTTTTCGAAGAAGAAAAAGACTATGATAATTCTAAAGAAAATTATAACAAAGCTGTTTCTATATTCCAAAAATATAATGATGAATTTTCTCAAATTAAAACTTATCACCAACTGGGAAGAGTTTTTGAACAAGAAAAAAGCTATGAAGAAGCCAAAAAACACTATTTTAAATCTCTTGAATTAAAAAATAAATACAATTATGAATATGATAAATCAAAAACATACCATCAATTAGGAAGAGTTTTTGAACAAGAAGGAAACTATTCTGAAGCAAAAGAGTATTATAATAAAGCTATTGAAATTTGTCAAAAATACAATGATGATTTTTCTCAAATAAGTACTATTCATCAACTGGGAAGAATTTTTGAACAAGAACAAAGTTATAATGAATCAATGGATTTTTACAAAAAAGCTTTATCTATATGTGTTAAATTCGAAAACGAATATTTATTATCAGTTATTTCTAAAAGCATTTTTAGGCTTCATGAAAACTCAGAAGGAAAAGAAATTTTAAGTGAGCTAGAACGTATACTTGGACTATCAAAAGTATTAAAATTATATCAAGCATATGAAAATTCAAAATATTCTTAATGATAGAACTGTAACATCTGAAATAGAAAGATCTTTTAATTTTTCATGAAACTTTTTAGGAAAAAGAACTAGAATTATATTTTTAATAATAAATGGTTCTTGCAAATTTAAATTTACAAGAACCATAATTTATGAAACTATCATGTTATTAATATTGAATACTAGTATTCGGTCCCGCATTAGATTTAACTATATTTGGAACATCTTCTGTTGCATCCAATTTGTATGAATAGTAAGAATTCGGATCAAAAGCAGTGCCACCTTGAGATTTTTGATTTCCAGAACTATTTTTGACTATACTTCCACGAACCTCAATTATTGAGTTAGAATCCCTAGCAGCATATGGATTTACAACATTATCCCAATAACTATTTTCAACCAACATTCTTGCATTACCTCTAGCCTGGTGACCGAATTTTGATATATTCTCTGAAAGGTTATTGTAAAAATGTCCAATACCTTGATCAAATACAGGATTTCTCATCACCATATCCTTTATCCAATTATGATGCATTGTTACTTTAAAATCTGTATTATCAGTCCATCCAAAGGTTGGACCCCTTTTATTATTAACAAAAGTACACCATGAAACAGTCATAAAACTTGTATTTTTTCTGACATCTAAAACACCATCACCACAATGTGTTATTAAACAATGGTCAATCCAAATATTATTTGAGGTATCTACCTGAATACCATCATAATCATTATTATCTCCTTCAGGATCACTTTCAAGAAAACTATCACGAATCGTTAGATTTCGTATAATAACATTCTTTTTACTAAATACTCCTAGACCACCTTCTTTAATAGTAGCATCACTGCCAACTCCAACAATGGTTTTATTTGAATTTACATTAACTTCATGTCCAAGTGGAGAAATTGTAATTGTTCCTTTAACTTTAACAATATAAGGTTCAGATGCTCCAGCATATTTTTCTAAATCCGATTGGTTAGTTACAGTTACAACCTTACCACCTTTTCCACCAGTTGTACCACCATTTAATGACGCAAATCCTATTGGTTTGTCTCCATTATCAGCTACTTGAGCATCTTGTGGTGTGTTTTGTGGTGTGTTTGGCTGTTCAGTCACTGGTTGTTCAGTTACTGGTTGTTCAGTTACTGGTTGCTCAGTTGCTGGTTGTTCAGTTGCTGGTTGTTCAGTCTTTGCTACCTGACCATTTACAGATATATCTGATGGTTTACTATTTGAACCACTATATGTTACTTGAAAACCAAAGCTTGTGGAATTATTAGGTTGAATTGTAGAATTCCATTCTAAACCTTTAACTGAAACATTTGAGCCATTTTGTGTATACTCTCCATTCCACATGCTACTTATTTTTTGATTTCCAGGAAATGTCCATACTACAGTCCAGTCACTTAAAGGTGTTGAACTAGTATTTTGCACAGTAACATTTACTACTGCACCACCTCCCCAATCATTACTAATGTCATATGATACTGTAGCTGCAGCATTTATATTGGTAATAAATATTGCAGTTAAGGTTATAACTACCGCAATCAATGTGATTGATGATAGTATTTTCTTACTTAATACTTTTTTCATTTCATATACCTCCACTTATTTTTTATTTTCATAATAAAGTAATTATTAATATATATTTATATTTAAAATTACTTTGTATAAAACAAATTACCTTTTTTAATACTAGGAACAAATATCTAGGGTGTATTTAAAAAATCAAAAGTTAATTATTTCATAGAAATATATACATATATACAATATAATTAAATCCCAAATATGAAAATGCGGACTTATCATATTTTGTGGCAATTCGACAATAATTTTTTGATTTTCAAAAGAAACATTCTACAAAATGTCTTTCTTTATAAAGGTTTCAATCGCATTTTCTTTGAACTGTTTGATTTGTTTTTGAAAGTATTATTAGTTCTCCACCATTTTCATATATATAATTTATAATTTTATCTATGTCACATCCATTATCAGCTAAAACATAACTTACTTCTAGCAGTGATTTTCTCTTACAGTCTTCTTTTTGTTTTATTCTAGCATATTTGGTATTTATTTTACAGTCTGATTTTTCAAACACACCCTAGGAATATCTAACAGGGTTATTAGTTATTTGTTAATTTCCTGGAAATATCCATTTAATAATCCAGTTATTCACCTCTGTCGATACTTAAATTGTTACTTTCTCACTAATTACCGCACTACAACTTCCCCAGTCATTTTAAACATCATACTTCCCCCAGCAAGCAAAACTCTTGTTGTCAAAACAATAAACACAACACTAATTGTAGAGAATAATTTTCTGCAATTTGTTTTACTCATTACTTTTACTTTATCAAATTCAAAAAGTCATTATATATATATTAAATACTATTTTTCCCTTTATTTTCAATTTTTACAATTTCAATTTTTCATATATAATTAATTAATATAGTATATTCAACTTAAATTGACATTTTTAACTAAAAGAGGTGTTGATTTTAACTGTTCCAACTATAAAATCAAAAACTTAACCAAAATTCCTACATGGCTAAGAAAAGTTGAGGTTGACAGCGTTATATTATAAAATAAACCTATAATAAACATTTTAATTTCAAATTTGTTTTATGTTTATTTATAGGATATAATTATCACGATAAAAGCTAATATGGCGAACATAAATAGCGACATTGAATAATTTTATGGAAAATAAAACTTTTTAAATATTAGTAGTTAAGAATTAATCTTAAACAATAAAATCTGTGGAGGATATGTAATTATGATTCAATCGAGATGTGGGATTTTATGTAATGAATGTGAATATAAAGTTAAAACGAATTGCAAAGGTTGTCTTAATATTAGTAAACCTTTTTGGGGAAATAGTTGTCCAGTGAAATCATGTTGTGAAAGTAAAAAAATAGAACATTGTGGAATTTGTAGTAGTTTTCCTTGTGAGTTATTAAACCAGTTTTCTTATGATAATGAACAAGGAGATAATGGAAAGAGAATTGAACAATGCAAAAAATGGTGTACTATCTAAAATTAAAATTTTAATTGTTAACAGATGAGATAGTTGATATTGAAGCAATTGCTAAATTGGCAAAAACAAAAAAAATAATCTCAGTTATAGATAATACTTTTGCGACTCCTATAAACCAAAAACCGTCTAATTTAGGAATTGATGTTGTATTGCATAGTGGAACAAAATATTTAGGTGGTCATAGTGATTTAAGTGAAGTCTAAAGACTTTATCAATAAGGATGAATGCCATTAATAAAAATACTTTAAATCTTGCTAAATGGTTAGAAGATGAATTAAAATGCAAAGTTTATTATCCGGGATTAGTATCAAATCCAGGATATGAAGTCTCAAAGAGACAAATGAGTGGTTTTAGCGGTATATTATCTTTTGAATTACCAAAAACAGACCCTTATGAATTTCAAAAGAAATTAAAACTTATAAAGGCAACACCAAGTCTGGGAGATGTGGATACAACTATTTGTTCTCCTGCTATAACTTCACATAAATATGTTTCGATTGAAACACGTATAGAAAATGGAATAACTGATAATCCTTTGAGAGTATCTATAGGAATTGAAGATACTGAGGATTTAAAAGAAGATATACTCCAGGCTTTAAGATAATATATGAAAAATATTTATCCTTGAGATAAGCAGAATTAAAGTTTATGTAAAATATTAATAATAAACAAATCAAAAATAGCTTTAATAAATACATTAAAACTCATCATGAGGTAATTTTTTTTGTGATATTCCTCTATGTGCTCTTAGCCAGGAACGAAGTAATTTTTAGAATTTTAAAAAGGCTTAGATTTCATAAATTAGGAGAACCTAAAAAATAAGCTGGTCAACTTATAGTTAAATTATTTTTACTATTTTAACTTGGAATATAATTCCTTAATATAATTTTATTAACTGTTACATACTTGATAAAACAATTACACTGATTTCATTATAATTATAATATCCTTTTTCCCAAAATCATAATCATACGCTTCTTTCTCTGTTCTGTTCTATTCTTTCCATTCCTCGAGAAATTTTCAATTTTCATTCTATTTTTTGTATCTATCGATAATCATAGTACTTTATCAGTAACTGCAATTGTTTCATAGATTATATTTAAATTATTAAAAATTAAATCTGTTTCTTCTATATTTCTTTAATGGTTTTGATTTTTTTTATCTTATTATAAACTTTATTGAGTAACACCTAAATTATACTATATATGTTAATTTATTTTACCAGAACTTATTGAGCAGATTCATTAAACTTTTAGTTAAACCAATAATAAAGTTATTTAGATAAAAATTCTTTTATTTTCAAACTTTATACTTTCTGTTTATTAATAGAATGCATATTACTCTTATAACTACTTTTGTGTAAACTTTTAATACCACAATAATACCATTTCCAATGACTAGTAATTATATACTCTTTAGATTCTACTGAATAAAATTTTTCATATAATTGCCTTGCAAAGCCATCATCCTTAATATTATTCAATATACTTTCCAAGCCTACAATTGTCGGAGTCTGATTATATTTATTTTTGAATGAATACTCTTTTTTTATTTTTGGTTCAGATTCTGCAAAATTTATATAATATGTTTCAATATCTAAAATCGAATAATTTTCCTCATCTATTGATATAAGCTGATAAGCTGGATTATTTTCAAATACTGGACTTATAGAAGGGACTATTTTTATAAAATTACTCCTATTAGAATCATTTTTATTTATAATTCGATAATCATCCATATGAACATGTCCAGCAAAATAAAACATTATGTTATCACTATATCTATTTAATAATTCTAAGTATCTATCATTATAATTACTTTTCCATTCAGTAACTACTTTCAAATTTTCTTTCTCACTTTTAATAATTGTATCTCTAACATCTACTCCAGGAGGAATATGACCAATAATACATAATTTTTGCTTATTGATTATAGCATTTTCAAATTCAGATTCAAGCCAATCAAGTTGTTCATTTTCTATAGCATTTTTTTTATTAACATTTTTAAGTGATTTATATTTTTCAGAAAAAAACACTGAACATAAACTAATTACTTTTAAATTTTCCAATCCATCAACCATCATACTATAGTAACCATGTTTTGGATAAGTATTATAAAAACTACTTTTATTATCTTTATTTTTTATGAAATTTTTAAATAGTAAATCTGCTGTTGAACTCAAAAAAATACCATTGTCTTCAAGCATATAATCACCAGAAAATGAATCAGTATTGCCAAGTGAAAAATAAATTGGTATGTCCTTTAATATACTACTCAATTTTAAGGAAATGAAACCTATTGTTTTTTTTATAAATGACCTTAATAAATCATTATTCTTATCAATATTTAACCCTTCTATTGCTTTCAAAAATTTATTATTAAAGTCATGTGTTAAAAAATCTCCTAAGAATATAATATACTTTACCTCAGATTTTATTTTTTCAATAGAATCAATCACAATATTTAACAATTTATAGTTTGTATCATTCTTATAATTTGGCAAACTATTATCTTTACTTTTATTAAATATTTTATCCCATTCATTATATTGATTTTCTATAAGTTCATTT
>JBDMZA010000307.1:0-6439 GCA_039770155.1 Clostridiales bacterium | reverse complement strand
CTACAGACAGACTTATGGATATTTAAAACTATATTTTGAAAAAATTCATAATGAATATATGCATATGGCTTTTACAATGGGATTTCCCATATTAATTATGTATATTTCATTAGTATCAAAAATATTACTTGGTTTATTAAGCAGAATAAAAATTGATCCTATATCACAAGTTATTTTTTGCTGTATTACAGGTTATCTTATTCAGGCAATCTTTAATTTAAGTATGCTTCCAAATGCTATTTTATTTTGGGCTATACTTGGAATAGGCTTTAAAATTGTTATGAGCCCTTCTGAAAATCACTAAAATCATGTTCTTCATTAAAATTTAAAATTCAAATACTAATTTTTAAAAAAAGTAACTACAAATTCAGTACCATATTTTAAATTACTTTTAACTGAAATACCTCCACCAAGATTTTCTATTATAATTTTTGATAAAGATAGACCAATTCCTACACTTTCACATTTTATATCACTTTTCCCTGTTCTGAATCTCTCAAATATATATGGTAAATCCTTCTTATCAATACCTTCTCCAAAATCTTTTATATAAATTCTTATAAAAAGACTATTTACCTCTGTTTTTATATTTATTTCTTCATTATCAAAGGAATGTTCAATACTATTTTTAACAATATTAATAAAAGCTTCTGTAATCCATTTTTGATCACCTTTAATAATTATTCCCTCTAAATTATCATCAATAATTATCTTTATATTCTTTTCATTTATTTTTTCTTTTAAGTATTTTATAGTATCTTCTATAGAATCATAAAGATAAAATTTTTCATTTTTAAATATAATTGAACCAACTTCAAGTCTTGAATATTTTAATAGACTCACAACCAACCATTCCATTCTAGATAGTTGCATACTTATTTTTTTATAAAAATCATATTTGACCTCATCTTTCATTTTTTTATCCTTTATTAAAATTTCATTTATCATTAGAAGTGATGATAAAGGTGTTCTTAATTGATGTGAAATATCTGAAATAATATTTTTCAAAAAAGACTTATCCTCTTTTAATTTTTCTATATTTAATTTAAATCTTTTAGAAAGTTGATTTAACTTGTGAGCTAATACACTAAATTCACCCTCTCTAGAATCATCTAAATAATTTTCATAGCTTCCTTCAATTATTTCTTCAGTAACTTTTGAAAAAAGAAAAATTTTATCATAAAATTTTTTATAGTCCAAACTGATTAAAAAAATTATAATCATTGTAAAGAATATTGAGACTATAATTGAATTCACCTGAAATTACAACTTCTTTTGTTTCCTTATTATCTTTTATTATCTCTAATGAATCATTTATTTCAAATTTAAATGGACTTGTATATATCCTCTTACCTTTTTCAATTATTGCATATTTATTTAATATCAGTACACCATTTTTGGAATTCAAACTATTTTTATCTATTTCCCCCTTTACTAAATGTTTATTTAAATATTCTAATGCCTCATCTCCATATGAAACAATTTCCACATCAAAACTATATATTCCATTTTTATTTTTTACTTTGATATATTCTTTTGACTTATCCTTCATATATTCTTCTTTAACACCTAATCCAAAAAAAGAAGGTTTTTCTTTACTCAAGTTGCTATTACTATTCATATTTTTAAATATATAATCTACTCCATTCACATTATTTATATCATTTATAAGTTTTGGCAAAATATTTTCTCCATTCCCTTTGGAATTACTTACTTGAAAATTACCAAATTCATCTTCATCAAATACTGATACTCCCATATAAAAATTAATAAAATTAGCAAATACAATAAATAAAACTATACTCAATGTCATTGAAAATATTGTTATTCTATAACGTTTTCTATTTCTTCTAAGGTTTTTTGAGGCAATTAAACCTTCTATTCCAAATATAATCTTTGTAAATCCTTTTTTCTTTAATTTTCTTGATTTTTTTATTTTTTCTTTTTTTATACTTCCTAAATTTTTAATAGCCTCTATAGATGATACTTTACCTGCATGTCTTGTAGGTCCAATAACAGATAAAACTACAGAAATTATTCCAAGTGCTATACATACTAAAATTCCCCAAATATTAAAATAAAGTTCAAAGTCGGATGGAAACATACCTTTTCCTAATTTATTAAAAAGCAGGAATAAAACCTTAACAACTCCTGCTCCTACTGTCAAACCAATTGGTATCCCTACAATACAATATATTAGTGCTTCATTTAATACAATTTTTCTTATCTGTTTTGGCGAAGCACCAACACATCTTAATATTCCAAATTGAGAAATTCTTTCTAATACAGATATATTAAATATATTATATATTACAGCAGCTGTTGCTATTATAACAATTACAAGAATCACAACTAAGATATTCGTTACAGCTTTATTAGACAGTGGATTTGAACTTTCTTGATATGCTCTAAGTAAATCATTATTAAATTCTTCACTAAATTCAATATTATTTTTTGCTGCATAATCTTTTATTTTAAGATTCTCCAAAATATTATTTGATTTATCCTTTGTATCCTTAATTGATGTAAATTTTATATAAAGATCATAAAGTTTTTCTTCTTTTATAGTACCAGGATCAAATAATGTAATCCCTTCTGAAGTATAGTTTGTTGAAGTTAAAATATCTGATTTTTTAATACCTGTTAATTTATATTTTTTTTCATACTCTTTTTTAAAATTATCTTTTTCACTGTCAGAATCAATTTGGCTAGAAATAACAAGATTTATATTATCTCCTACTTTTACATTACTCCCCAAAAATTTCAACGCATTTTTCTCTAAAACAATTTCATTTTCATTTTTAGGAAAATTTCCCATTTCAAGTTCAAATGGTGTTTGCTTAAAATTCTCATCACTATAAGCTCTTAAATCTATTTTTCTAAATAAAGGTGCATTGTTATCGTATTCCCTTTCCTCTTTACTTATCTCACCCATAAAAGCCATTCCAAAGCTATATTTTATAGAAGTATTTTGAACATTTACATTATTATTAATATCATCTACAAATTTTGAAGGTAAATTTTTATAAGCAACATAATAATCTCCATAGGTTTTTATTGCATATCTTGTGTAACTTTCCAAAGCACTAGTATACATTAATAATATTGATGATATTAATGCTACCGAAAGGATTATTCCTATAAATGTTAAAATCGTTCTTTTCTTTTGGTTTTTCATATATTTTAATGTTATATTTTTATATAAGTTCATTTAGCTCACCTCATCTTTTACTATTTTGCCATCCTCAATTGCTATAACTCTATCTGCCTGTGATGCAATCTCTAAATCATGAGTTATGATAATCAATGTTTGATGATATTTTTTTGATGAGAGTTTTAGTAAATCAATAATATCCTTACCATTTTTTCTATCTAAATTTCCTGTTGGTTCATCTGCTAAAATAATATTTGGTTTATATGCTAAGGCTCTTCCAATAGATACTCTTTGTTGTTGACCTCCCGATAATTCTGATGGAAGACTATATCTTTTATCCTCAATTCCCAATAGTTTTAGAAGTTCATTTATTCTTACTTCATTTTCTGATTTATTATCAAGTAGAATAGGTAAAGATATATTTTCCTCAACATTTAATACTGGAATTAAATTATATGATTGAAATACAAATCCAATTCTCCTTCTTCTATACACTGCTAATTGTTTTTCACTCATATTTGATATATCATTCCCATCAAATATAATCTCGCCTGAAGTAGGATTATCAACTCCTCCTATTAAATGCAAAAGTGTACTCTTTCCTGATCCACTAGGACCTACAATAGCTATAAATTCTCCCTGATCTACAGTTATGTTAATATCTTTAATTGCAATAACTTTTGAATTCCCTTCTCCATATATTTTAGTAAGATTTTTAGTTTTCAATATAGTCATATATTTTCCTCATTTCATATTTTTTGGATGTCCTTAAATTATATATTTATAAAGTTAATATAAGATGACTGCCAATCTTACAAATATGTAAGATTTACATTTAATACCATTAATTAATTTTATAAAAAAACCGATATACATTTAGAACATACATAAACAAGAAATGAAAGGAGTTGAAAAATATAAATTGAGATAATTAATTTCAAAAAATAATACAGAATTCTTTAATTCTTTTCATCTAAAGTTCATTTAAATCATAGAAATTATACTCGAGAATTATGGTTTATTTTTTGTATATATCTTAGACATTATCTTAATTTATTAAAACTATGTCAATTATAAATAATTTTAAAATTTCAACTAAATTAATTATTAATTTAGTGATTATGATTTCTATTGTTTCACTTTTAGTGTACATTTCATATAACAATTTACAAAATGCCTATCAACTTCAACATGAATCATATGAAAGATCAGATGAAGCTAAAGACTCATTAATGTTATTAGAGGATTCCTCAAAAATTCACAAAACAATTACTGACTCAGTAATAGATAGAAATATTAATAATTCAGAAAAAGAATGGAAAGATACAGCATCTGAAGCTATTGAGGGTCTTAATAACCTCGAGAAAGTAATTGCTAGTAAAGAAGAAGAAAAGTTAATACTAAGCGCAAAAGAATATTTAAATAAAGCTACTGAATTATTTAATGAAGAATTCTTAGTAAAATTAAGTGAAACTAACAAAATCACAAACGAAATTAGAGAAATTGATAAAGAGATAGATGAAGAAATATCTTTATTCGATGAAAGTCTATCTAAATTGAGTAATAATCTTTCTAAAGAAGCAATATCAGCTGATGAAAAATTTAAATCTCTTGTTAAAAATACAATAACTGAAACTATTGTAATTGGTATTATTGCACTTATTATTTTAACAATAACATCTATATTCATTATGCAAAGTATAAGGCTTCCTTTAAATAGAATAATTAATGTTATAAAGGAGGTATCTGAAGGTAATTTAAAAGTAAAACCTGATATGGAAAATAATAGTGAAATTGGTATTTTGGCATCTTCTATCAGATCATTAATTAAAAATATCACTCGATTAACTGAAGATACAAATAATCTGGTAAACTCAGCAATTGATGGTAATTTATCTGAACGTGCCGATATAACAAAGCATAATGGTGAATTCAAAAATATTGTTGAAGGAATTAATAATACTTTAAATGCAATAGTAGAGCCTATACAGGAATCTTCAAAAGTTTTGGATCAATTATCAATTGGCAATTTAAACGTAAGTGTTAAAGGCAATTATAAGGGTGATCATTCAAAAATAAAAAACTCATTGAACTCTACAATAGACATATTAAAATCTTATATTGGAGAACTTTCAAGCGTACTCAGACAAATGTCAGATGGTAATTTTAATATAAGTATATCAAGAGAATATTTAGGTGACTTTGTCGAAATTAAAAACTCTTTAAATACAATTATTGATTCATTAAATAATGTATTTCAAGATATAAATAACTCTTCTGACATTGTAGCAGAAGGTTCAAAGCAATTTTCAAGTTCCAGCCAGATATTATCCCAAGGAGCAACTGAACAAGCAAGTTCATTAGAAGAAATAAGTTCTTCAATGGAACAAATTTCAGATCAAACAAAACATAGTGCAGAAAATGCAACTAAGGTAAATGAACTGACAGAAGAAACTAAAATAAGTGCTCAAAGAGGAAATAAGCAAATGCATGAAATGTTAAATTCTATGAATGAAATAAATAATTCTTCAAGTAATATTTCTAAAATAATAAAAGTTATTGATGAAATTGCTTTTCAAACAAATATTTTAGCTTTAAATGCTGCTGTTGAAGCTGCAAGAGCAGGTCAACATGGGAAAGGATTTGCCGTTGTTGCAGAAGAAGTAAGAAACCTAGCTGCAAGGAGTGCAGAAGCTGCTAAAGAAACTACAACTCTTATCGAAGGCTCTATAGTAAAAGTCCAAAGTGGAACTAAAATAGCCAATGATACCGCAACAGCATTAAATCAAATTGTTGATGGTATAAATAAAGCTGCAACTACAATTAATCTTATAGCTGATTCATCTAATGAACAAGCAAATGGAATATCACAAGTAAATAAAGCAATTTCAGAGGTTTCAAGTGTAGTTCAAACAAATTCTTCAACATCCCAGCAAACCGCATCTGCTAGCGAAGAGTTAGATAGTCAGGCTCAATTACTAAAAAATTATATCAGTAAATTTAATTTAAAAACATCTCGCTCTTTAAATACACATACTAAAAACAATATTAACAGCAATATTAATACAACTACAAATCAAAGAATTGATCCTAAAAATTCTGCTGATAAAAGAATAGCACTATTTAGTGATTTTGATAAATATTAATCTTTATATTAAACATAGGTATAGAAACAAAAATAAGGCAGAATCAAAAAATAAACTAGTCAACTTTTTTTAAAAATTCGTTAAACCATCGATATTTTCAGAAAAAAATTGTCTTAGGGATAGCCAAAAAATAAACTCT
>JBDMZA010000306.1:0-9608 GCA_039770155.1 Clostridiales bacterium | reverse complement strand
TACTATATTTAAAACTAAGTCTTTATTAGAATACATGCTTTTTATTTCTATATCTTCCAATTTATCTATAATTAAATCTTCTTCTTTTAAATCATAATCTTTTAAATTATCTAAATATTCTTGATATCTTGGATTATTAATAAATTCTGGTGAAAAATTTTCATAATTATTAGAATAGCCATATAAATTCCCATTAAATCCTGTTGTAGGTTCAAAAGGAATCCAACCAATCCCATCTAAATAAACTTCAGGCCAAGCATGGGCTTGTTGATTTGTAATGTGGTAACTACCATCTTTATCTATCTTTGGCATAGTATATCCTTCTACATATCTTGACGGAATATTTATTGACCTGCATAAAATAACCATAGCAGTAGAAAAATAAGAACAATATCCTTTTTCAGATTCAAATAAAAAATAATCTACAAAATCCTTATCTTTAGGTAAATTTCCAGGAGTTAATGTATATACATAGTTTTTACTTAAATACTCTTCGATAGACTTTGCTTTATCATAGTTATTATTATAATTTTCTGTTAATTGGACTGCCAAATCCTTAGTTCTCTGTGTAACATTTTTAGGAAGCTGAATGTTAATATCCTTTACATCATTTGAAACATTATTATTCATAAATTTATTTTTATTATTTCTTAAAATATCTTTAAAGTTTTCATTATCATAATCAATATAATATGATGAAATATTGTATTTAAATCCTCTGGTTAAATATGAATCACTTGTTATTGAGCCATTATAATCATTCTTTATAAAAATATTATTTTCAATATCTATTTTAAATGGTTTATCTGGTGAAAAAATTGTTTTAGTTTTTAAACTACTATATAAAATACTAACATCTATCCTATCATATATCTTACTTATTTCACCTTCTTCTATGTAAAAATCCATAAAATAAACTATTGAATCTAAATCATTTGATATTGGATTATCTTTATCTAAAAATTCATTTTCAGTATCTAATAAATATAACTCATCTTTATTTTTTAAATACCATGAATTATTTTTATATACATCTTTTATACTACCCTTTAAATATATGCTTTTGGGTGAATTAACTCTTAATACTTCAGTATCTGATAGCTCGACGTTACCACCTAATTTAGAATGGCTACCAAATCCAGTTGAAGTTAAACTAAAATATTCATATTGAAATATGCTATCAAAAAATATTTTATCCTGAATAGTTAATATCTTATTATTTAACCATTCCCAATTAAATGAATCATTATGAGACGGAATAATATTTACTGTAACTAAAACTATTAAACTAATAGGTATAGACAAAATTATAAATATGCCATATCTACTATAAACTTTAACATTTTCTGAAGATTTTCTTATATAAACAAATCTAATAAAAAATATTATAAGCAATAGTATGTATACATAAAAAGAACTATATTTTATTATAATATCGAAGATAACCTGAGAAACAAACATTGATACTCCACTTATAAATAAAACATAAAAATTATATCTTAAGATTATAAAATATATTGAAATATATGAAATTAAAAGACTAATAGAAATCGTAAAGATTATAACATATTGAGAATTAATAACATTTGAACCATTAAAAAAATTGAATAGCCAATTATAGTAATCAATTGAATAAAAAACAAAAACAATTAAGAAAAAAGCTACTATTATTATTCCCGTTATAAACATATACAATTTTATATTATTTAAAAGGGAATAGATAATTATAAAAAAACTTATTAAGATAAAATTTATTACTAAAATTTCAACATTAGAAATATTACCACCAATTGAATAAATAATATTAGATACTACTGAATAAGAGAAAAGTACTGTCAAAACCATGTTAACTACACTATCTGTTAATTTATTATTAAATATGTTGATATTAAACATATATCCTCCAATACAGATACAAATCAAATTTCAAAAACACTATATATGTCTTCGCATTTTGTAAGTTTATAATTTGGTATATTCATTTGATTTAAATTCTTGATAATCTCATTTTTTATCTTTAGTGATTCTTCTTCAATATTAAATCCTTCAGGATTTACATAAACCAAGTTTAATTCTAAACCAGAAGAAGTTGTTTTGTATATTGAATCAAATAAATCAAAATCAAGATTTGAAGAAAATAAAAATACATTTGATTTTGAATTTTCAGTACTTAAATATAAGTCCATTATTGTACTTATATTATAGTTATAATCAAATTTTAATTTTGTTATTACAGTATATATTTTATCAAAATCTTGTATGTTTTTTGAAGATATTTTATATAACTGATCAGTATAAACCAACAAAGTTACTTTTAACATGTTATTTAAAGAATAATTTATTAAAGATATTAATGATTCAATAAGAATATCTTCAACAATTATATTTATAGTTTTATTTGAAGAAAACTTTTTTAAATCGATTATTAAAGTTAAATTAGTTTCAGCAGTTGTTTGGTAATTTTTTGACATAAGTTCATTATACTTAGCCGTATACTTCCAGTGAATTCTTTTAAAATTATCTCCATATACATACTTTCTTATATCAGAAAAAGTTGTACATTCACCTGAATTTTTACCCAAATTGGTTTCTGATTCAGAAAAATAAATGGAATTAAATTTAACTCTATTTAATTTTACTACCCTTGGACTAACTTCAATAAGATATGAATTTGTAGGACTATATCTCATTTTAAAAATCCCTAAAAAATCTTCTATTTCTATATATTTTATTCCAAATACAAAATGACCTCTATATTTACAATTTATATCAACAGAAAAAGAATGTTTAGTTTTAGGTAAAAGCGAAAAATATCTTGACTCAATTTCATCACTTAACATGTTATTTTCTTCATAAAAAGAAACTTTCATATAAGGATAAATTAAAAAATCCTCATTATAAA
Source organism: Clostridiales bacterium (assembly GCA_039770155.1). Classification (GTDB taxonomy): domain Bacteria; phylum Bacillota; class Clostridia; order Acetivibrionales; family JBDMZA01; genus JBDMZA01. The sequence goes on along the minus strand of JBDMZA010000306.1, from coordinate 6,706 downwards.
TACTACAACTATATTCAATAGTTTCACCTTTAGTTGCATATTTTCTATCAATATTTTGTACAATTTTAAATCTAAAGTTAATATATATTGTATATACTACAGATATTATTGGGAATATAAAAGACAAGTAAAAAAATACATATGGAACTTTTCCTCCATAGTTATAGACAAAAAATAACGATAAGAGAAATATTAATAATACTATTATTCTATTTTTCTTCATCTATTGTCACCACAGGAACCTTTACTACATCTATTATTGAATATAAAATATCTTCAACTGTTATTTTTTTTAATTTTGTTTCCTGTTTTAATATTAATCTATGAGACAAAACGGGTATAACCATTTTTTTTATATCTTCAGGAATAACATAATTTCTTCCATTATAAAAAGCCCATGCTTGAGCTCCTCTTAATAAGCATATAGAACCTCTAGGACTTGAACCTAATTGAACTTCATTATGATTTCTTGTCTGATTTACTAAATCGACTATATATCTTTTTAAATCTTTATCAACATAAACATCTTTTATATTTTCTTGTATTTTCAAAATTTCTTCCCCATTCACTACTGGTTTAAGACTATCCAAAGGATTACTTTTTTGAAATCTTGATAAAATCATAACTTCATCTGATTGTTCTGGATAACCTATAGAAACTTTAAAAAAGAATCTGTCTAATTGAGCTTCAGGAAGGGGAAAAGTACCCAAATATTCTATGGGGTTTTGAGTAGCCAAAACCATAAAGGGTTGGGGTAGATGATAAGTATTCCCATCTACAGTAATCTGAAATTCTTCCATAACTTCCAACAAACTAGATTGCGTTTTAGGTGAAGTCCTATTAATTTCGTCGGCTAATATTAATTGACTCATTATTGCTCCAGGTCTAAATTCAAAATCAGATGTTTTTTGATTATATATAGAAAATCCTGTTATATCAGAAGGTAATATATCTGGAGTAAATTGAATTCTTTTAAATGAAGCATCTATTGATTTTGCTAAAGATGATGCCAGAAGAGTTTTTCCAACTCCAGGTATATCTTCTATTAATATATGTCCTTTACATAACAATGCCATTAAAGTTAATTCAATAATATTTTTCTTTCCAAGAATAACTTTCTCTATATTTTTTACAATTCTCTTTAATATTTTAATATCATTTTCCAATACAATATCATCTCTTTTCTAAAATGTTATACAAAAATAAAATAAATAATATATATTTTATTTATTGTCTTCTACTTAAGATTAGATTAGAACCCTTTAAATAAATTATATCATAAGTTTCTTCATAAAAAGATTAGCTTCTTGAATCAAATAATCACTTTCTAATAATTTATACTTTTTAAATTCAGATAATTGTGAATTTAACTGTCTTGTATAAGCATAAACTTTACGAAATAAATCATCTTCAACTATTTCGATTTCTAGAAACTCTTTTTCATATATTGGTATTTCCTCCCACAAATCACATATTTTAATCTCCTCTTTAGTCAATTCAATTAAATAGCCCATAACATATGTATTTTTATTTCTTGTTATTCCTAAATATCCCTCTGAACAAACATAAGTTATCCAATTATGTAATTTTGCAGGTATCATTTTTAAATTCCTTTTAAACAATATGTTTTGAATTCTTTTATCTGTTAAAGAACCATAACCAAATAATTTTACTATATTACTCAAAGCTTATCTCCTAACAAATTTAATAATGTTACTCCTATAATTATATAACAAAACAGGTACTATATATATTAAAAAATTCTAAAGACAAGTTTTTTCGAACTTATGTTCGATAGTTCAAATTTTATAAACTTAATACATTTTCTTAGGGTTTTCTTAACAAAAGAACTCAGTTTAAAGTTATTTATTTCAATATGTAGTATAATTATTTAGAATCTCAAAGAATAAAGATTCTCAAACAGTAAGAATCCTTGATTATTTAAAATCCAAGATAGGGGGATAATAAAAAATGAATGCAGAAATTATTTCTGTTGGAACTGAATTATTAATGGGGCAAATAACAAATACTAATGCTAGATTTTTATCTCAAGAATTATCTTCTTTAGGTATAAATGTTTATTATCACAGCGTTATTGGTGACAACAAAATTAGACTTTCACAAATGCTGGAATTAGCATTAAAAAGATCTGATATAATTATTACAACAGGAGGCTTAGGACCTACTCAAGACGATTTGACAAAAGAAACGATTGCAAAAACATTAAATTTAGATATGGAATTAGATACTAAATCACTTATGAAAATAGAGAACTATTTTAAAAAAATAAATAAAAAAATGAGTGATTCAAATAGAAAACAGGCATATTTTCCAAAAACTTCTATTGTTATAGAAAATAATAATGGTACTGCACCAGGTTGTATTGTAAAATCCAACAAAAAATATATTATAGTTTTACCTGGTCCTCCAAGAGAACTAATTCCAATGTTTAATGATCAAATAAATTCTTTTTTACTAAGTATGCAAAATCAAATTATAAAATCAAGTTATATAAAAATATTTGGAATAGGGGAGTCTGAGTTAGAAAATAAGTTAATAGATTTAATTAATAAACAATCAAATCCTACAATTGCAACTTATTGTAGTAAAGGAGATGTTCTTCTTAGAGTTACTGCTGGTGGAAAAGACTTAAATATAATTAATCAATTATTAAAAGAATATGAAAAAAATATATATTCAATCATAGGTGAAAAAATCTATTCATACACCAACGAATCATTAGAAGAAGTTGTGGGAAAAATTCTCATTTGTAAAAACAAAACAATTTCCATTGCAGAATCTTGTACAGCAGGTATGTTATCCTCATTAATAGGAAATATACCAAATATATCAAAAGTTTTTTACAATTCTGTTATAACCTATAGCAATGAATCAAAAAATAAAATATTAAATGTAAAAGAAAGTACGCTGGGAAAGTATGGTGCAGTAAGTAAAGAAACTTCATTAGAAATGGCTAAAGGTGTAAGAGAATTATCAAATACAGACATAGGTATATCAATCACTGGAATTGCTGGACCTGGAGGTGGCACAACTGAAAAACCTGTGGGCTTAGTTTTCATAGGCATATCAACGGACAAACTTTTAGAAAGTTATATGTTTAAATTATCTGGAAACCGAGAAAGGATAAGAACTATGGCTTCAATGAATGCTTTAAACATAATTAGAAAAAAACTAAAATAATATTAAAAGAAGTATGTGTCAAATTAATTTTGACACATACTTTAAACTAATTTCAAAAATATTATACCTAAAACTATATTTTATAAAATTTTAATTCTCTATTTTCATAATAGACTAAATTATTAAATCCAATACCTTTAATTCTTTTTATGATTTCATTAAATCTATAACTTATAAAATCAATTGAATGTGCATCTGATCCCAATGAAAGATTTTCACCACCTAGTTCTTTATATCTTTCTATAAGATCAAACTCAGGCAAGGTAGAATTTAAACCATATTTAAACCCTGAACAATTTATTTCAATTGACTTATTTTCAGATATAATAATTATAATATAAAATTTTATTTTCATAATCACCATATCTTCTAATTAAATCTATATGACCTAAAGTATCAATATTATCTAAAGTTTTTACCATATATAAGACCTCTTCAAAATATCTTAAATATGATTCTCTTTTACTTTTATTTCTACAATAATCTCCATTGTGTAAGTCAAGTTTATCTACAATATGTATTGAAGCAATAACATAATCAAATGAATATTTGTTAACAATTTCTAAAGTTTCTTCTTTTACATGTGGCTGAATACCTATTTCAATGCCTTTTATTATTTTTATTTTATTATTATATTTATACTTAAGGCTATCCATAAACAAATTATATTTATTAAAATCTATCATAAATACTTCTTCATAGTTAGGATAATCAATATCCAAATGATCAGTGAACGCAATTCCATTTAAATTAAGCTCAATAGCTTTTAAAATAGCATCTTCAGCCCACATTTCACTATCTCCAGAAAAATTACTGTGTATATGATTATCAAACATTTATAACATCTCCTTAACTGTCTTTCAAAACTGATTATAATTTAATATGAATATATATAAACTTCATATTCTAATATCCTATTTATGTAAAAAAGCAACAAGTATTACTTTTGGTAAATAATGATATATTAATACTCAAAAAATATCAAATCCTTTAATTATTATTCTAAGTTCTCCTCGTTTACTAAACAGGATTATTCGTTGGTTTAATATTAGTATCTTGATTTGAAGGATTATTATTCTTTATTTTATATTCTAATTCGGGATTTTTAGTTTTTATACTATCAGGAGTGGGGGTAAAAGTAGGTTTTATATTATCTATGTAATCATAGGAATCAATTTTTTTATTTGAATCAGAAAAATAAATTTTTAAAACATCATCACAATTAAGTAATTCATCATTTGTATTATTATTAATCTTAAAATTATAAATATAATACCATTGACTATTTATCATCTCACTATATCCATCAATCTTAAAAAAATTATATGCTATATCATTATGTATATCTATAAAATTACATGCAGTTTTAAAAATTGTATCAAAATCTAAATTTGAATTAACACTATCTAATACAATTTGTAAAATATCATTTAGTTTCCCAATGCTTTTAATAGTTGCTTTTTGCTTAATTAACTCTTTTATAAAATTTTGTTGAGCATCAATTCTTTTTAAATCACTTCCATCATAATATTTCATAAGATCTTTTGTATAATTTCCTCTATTTGGTTTTCTAAATCTCATATATTCTTCAGCCATTTGACCATCAAAGAGATATTTTCCTGGTTCAAAATGAATGTGTAAATTTTGTGTAGGATCATCATAGTGCATCTCTGTATTTACAACATAATCGACACCACCTAAAACATCTATTGTTTTTTTAAAAGCAGTTGTATCTACAAAAATAAAGTATTTAATATTAATGTGTAAAATATTTTCAACTGATTGTATTGTTTTTTTTATTCCATTATTGCCTTTGCCATTTCTAGAATAAACAGAATTTATTTTTACAATTCCATATTTTTCATCATTTGCTTTTGTATCTCTTGGTATTGAAAGAAGACTAATCTTTTTATTTTTTTGATTATAATTTAAAACCATCATAGTGTCTGTAAGCGAGTTTGAAACATCACCACCTAGTAATAGTAGGTTAAAAGGTTCATATTCATCTTCTTTCTTTAAATCATCTAATTTTAAGACATTAGATATAACAGTTCCTCCAGGTAAAATAAATTCCTTTGGACTATTAATAAAATATAATAAAATAATTCCCATTATGAAAAGTCCTATGGAGGAAGTTATAAAAGACAAAAAAACAACATTCTTGCTTTTTATCATAGCAATAACCCCTTATTTAAATATTATAAAATATAGAATTAATTAATAGAAAATTTTAGAAATATTACTCAGAAAACAAACATACATTATATTAATTATATATCAAAGGAGTTTTTTAGTCAATCATCTTGAATTTCATATCTTATTATGATTAATATTTTCTTTCTTGTAATCAGATAAAGGATTTTTCTTTGTGGCATTTCTTAAATGGTTATTATCTATATGTGTGTATATTTCAGTAGTAGTAATACTTTCATGTCCTAAAATCTCCTGTAATGATCTTATGTCAACATTTCCATATCTATACATTAATGTTGCTGCAGTATGCCTTAATTTATGTGTTGAGTATCTTTTGGGATCCAAACCTGAAAGCTTTATATATTTTTTGACCAAATACTGAACAGTCTTATTACTTATTCTTTTTTTTCTTTTGCTTAAAAACAAAGCTTCTCTATCTATTATATTATTTTTGGGTCTTATTTTCATATAAACATCAATTGCTTCAATACATGATTCATTAAGATAAACTGTCCTCTCTTTACTTCCTTTGCCTTTGATAACAATAGAATCATTTTTAATATTATTTATATCTATACTTACCAACTCTGATAGCCTTAACCCACAATTCAAAAATAAAATTAAAATTGCATAATCTCTTTCAACAAATTCTCCAGTTACCGAATTTAGTAATGATTTGCTTTCTGCAATATTTAAATATTTTGGAACTGTTTTGTCAATTTTAGGTGATTCAAGATCAGCTGCTGGATTTTCACTTAAAATTTTTGCTTTATTTTTTAAATACCTATAAAAAGACTTTATACTTGCTACTTTTCTTGCTCTTGAAGTTGAGGAATTTTCTCTATCTCTTGTGACAAAAGACATAAATTGATATAACTGACTTAATTCAACATACTTAATAATATCAAAATCTAAATTTTTAACATCAACAGAATCTATATCAAAATCCTTTAGAGTTAAATCCTCTATACTTGTTCTTACAACCTTAATATATCTTAAAAAAAGTCTTAAATCATAATAATATTCTTTAACTGTACCAGAAGAATTATTTTGAATCGTTTCTAAATAATTTAAATAGTCTATTAAATAATTTGGTATATCATTATACATGAATTTTCTCCTTAAAATTGATAAAAATGTACTATAATTTAGTTATATATAGAATTCTATCATATTTTGCATATTATAAATAGCAAGAATATATATAACAATATGTCTTTAAATGGTTTAATGAAAAATTTAAATATGCTATAATTATAGTATTATTAGTTAAATATTAACATAGTCATATTCAAATTATAGGTGAATAAAT
>JBDMZA010000305.1:0-2638 GCA_039770155.1 Clostridiales bacterium | reverse complement strand
TTCAAATCATATTCATTGTTTCAATACCTTGAATGGTTTTAGAAGCCGATATAAACGACTTGAAACCCATCATGTATTTTATAATTTGCTTAATGGCTCGACGATCTTGTTCAACTACATTGTTTAAGTATTTGACCCTTCTAAGTTCAGTCTTTTCAGGTAATTTATTATGTTCTTTTAATTTATTCATACGTTTTTCTTCCTTCCCATCTACAAAACCACACAATACCAATTAAAGATATCAACAAAAAACAAGCAATTGAAATAAGTGTCATTATTGACATCTCATTTACTAAATATTCTTTTTGTATTTGATTTTTTGAAGTAGGTGCAATTAATTTTAAAATAGGAATTTGACATAATCTTGCTCCCCAAGCCCAAGGTACATATTTCCATACATTATCACCAATACTTGTTAATCCAATTATACAAGTAGTTAAAAAACCAACACCGCCTATTGCTATTGATGTACCTATACCATAAGCAAAACTAATTAATAAATGTATAGAATAAAGTATGAGTGAGTTAATGATAATATAAAATATCCCTTCAAAAAATAAATTTAAGTTAATATTGCTCAAATTAAATATATATTTTAATCCAATTAAAATAGTAGATAAAGATAAAATTGAACATATAGTTGTTAGTATCATAAATAACAATATTTTAGATATATATAATGTTATTCTAGAAACAGGTTGCATAATTAATCTAATAAAATTACCTGCATTTTCTTCTTGTAATGAAATATATCCTGCAAATATTGAAACAAAAATTGGGATAATAGCTGATAAACCTTCAAAATAAAATTTATATGTTCTAATTTGTATATCTCCATCTTTAAAATTCGAAACATACCAGAGAATAAAAAGAGAATATATAATTGGTATTACAATAATAATTGGTCTGAAAAGATTATTTTTTGTTTTATACCAATCAGATATTATACATCTAAATATTTGCATTTCTAATGCACCTCTCTTTTTACAAACCAAATAGTAATTAATATGGTTAAAATAACAAATGATATAATTGAAATAGTTATTCCAGGAAAAATAACATTACTGTTCAACAATTCACTGTTTATTCCAAGTGGTACTCCATTAGGATGTACTTTTACAATTGGACATAATAATCTTAGACTCCAACTCCAAGGATTAAGTAACCATATATTTTCTGGAGCCATTATTACACCTGAAAACATACCAATAAAATTAATTATAAGTGAAGCAATCATTCCAAGTTTTTCTGCAAAAAACAAGTTAATTGGTATAAGTGATAATGAGGTAAAGCAAATAATTAAATTCGCTTTGAATATTAGGGTTACTGAGCTAATACTACTTGGTATAAATAATTTTACTAACAATAAGGTTATAATTAATATTATTGTTGAAATTAATACATAAAATCCAATTATTAATACTTTACTTGAGTACATTTTGAACATGTTAATTGAGTGTATTTTAAGTATTCTATAAGTTCCATATTTTTTTTCTCTTTGAATAGAAAGTGATGAAATTATTGAAATAATTAATGGAACAAAAATAAAAGGCCACCAATTGAAAACAGTATACTCAAAATAGTTATATTCTGTATTAAATGAATTTAATGAAAGTATAGCATATAATATAAAGAAAGCTGGCGCAATTAAAGAAAGTTTTTTTGCAAAAGTCCTTTTATATTTTAAATTTTCAGAAAATAGCATTTGAATAAACATAGTTTTATTAATTCCTCCTAATTATTTTAGTTAAATATTGTGATTTTGACCAGCAACTTTCATAAATAACCTTTCTAGATTTTGATCATTAGAGATTTTACCTTGATGTATTAACTTACCTTTGTTAATAATACCTATATAATCTGCAATTTGTTCTACTTCAGATAATATATGGCTAGATAATATTACCGTAATCCCCTGCTTAGTAAATGAATTTATTAGATTTCTCATATCTTGTATTCCAAAAGGGTCAAGGCCATTTGTTGGTTCATCTAATATTAGTAAACTGGGGTTATTTAATAATGCAATAGCTATACCTAGTCGTTGCTTCATACCTAAAGAAAACTGAGAAGCTTTTTTATTATCTATATCTTTTAAATCTACAATTTTAAGAACTTCTTTATTCCTTTTAATTGATAAATTTAGTAATTTAGAGTGTACTAATAAATTCTCCATAGCTGTTAAATTTCCATATAAAGCAGGAGATTCTATTAGTGCACCTATATTTTTTAAATTTGTTCTTTTCCAAGGCAATCCATCAAATAAAATACTACCTGAAGTAGGATATAAAAGTCCTGTTATCATTTTTAATATAGTTGATTTTCCAGCACCATTTGGCCCCAATAAACCATATATAGAATTTCTTTTTATATTCAATGCTACTTTATCAACAGCTATGTTTTTGTTAAAAGTTTTACACAAATCTTTTGTTTGTATAATGTATTTGTTCATTTATAAAACTCCCTTATATAATATGTTTAAAAGACAATTATTAAACATATTTTATTTTTTTTAGTTTTGACAAATTAATATATATTGATTTATTTATTTGAATTTATAATATAACTTAATTATAATTATTTTATCAGATAGTATCATTATCCATAATGATACTTTATTGTCTATTTGTGTTTTTTTATT
>JBDMZA010000304.1:0-11642 GCA_039770155.1 Clostridiales bacterium | reverse complement strand
CGAATTCATACTCGAGAATTAGAGTTTATTTTTTGGATATCCCTTAGGCAGAATTAAAAAATAAACTAGTCAACTTTTTTTGAAAATCCGTTAAAGCATCGACAATTTTGGAAAAAAGTTGTCTTATGAAATTTTTGATTATGCCTTATACAAATTTCCGTGTAAAACTTATTCTATGTATAGAACACAAACCATTTAATTTAATTGATTCAATATGATCCTTCGTACCATAACCCTTATGTTTTTCAAATCCATACTCAGGATATTTATCATCATAATCACACATAATTCTATCTCTTGTCACTTTAGCAATAATTGATGCCGCCGCTATTGAAATACTTAATGTATCACCTTTAATTATTGACTTTTGCTTTATTTTAACATCTTGTAATCTTTCACTGTCTATAAATAAACACTCTGGCTCTTTATTAAGTTGACCAATAGCTTCTTTCATTGCTTTTTTTGTAGCATTTAATATATTAAATCTATCTATATAAATATGATCAACTATACCAACTCCATAACTTACAGCTTCTTTTACAATAACATCATAAAGCTCATCTCTTTTTTTAGGAGACAATTTTTTCGAATCATTAACACCATAAATTTTTTTATTCTTAGGTAAAATAACCGCAGCTGCAACAACTGGTCCTGCTAATGGACCTCTTCCAGCCTCATCGATTCCGCAAACCAGATTAAAGTTGTGTTTATATGCCAATTTTTCAAAATGCATTAATTTATCTAATCTCACATCTTCTAATTTTATTTTTTCCATCTTTTTTTCATATCTTTCTATAATTTTATCCAAATTAATTTTATAGTTACTTTTCATAAAATATAAATAGCTTAATGCTTCCTTTATGTCCATAATATCAATTTTTTCTTTTATATCCTTAATTTTTATTTTTTTGTCCATTATTAATCCTCCACAACAAAATCTTTTGGTGTCTCTAAAGTAAATTTACCTATTTTGCTACTTCTAAAATCATCTAAAAGTAAGTTTGCTGTCCTATTGTAATCTATCTCACCTTTTGAAATTAAACAACCTCTTTTTTTACCTATCATCTCCATAATTTCTAAATCAGTTTCATCAATTTTAAAATCAATTTTATATCTATACTTCAATTTATTTGAATCTATACTTCTAATTTTTTTTATAAGTTCCAAACTTAAAGTTTCAATATCCATAATTTCATCTTTTATTGCACCTGTAAAAGCTAAATTTAAACCAATAAATTTTTTTTCAAATTTCGGCCATAATATTCCAGGTGTATCCAATATTTCTATTTTATCATTTAATCTAATCCATTGATTAGTTCTTGTTATACCTGGTCTATCTCCAGTTTTTGTCTTATTTTTATTTCCAAGTTTATTTATAAAAGATGATTTTCCTACATTAGGTATACCAATAATCATAGTTCTTATTGATTTTTGCCTAATCCCCTTTTTTTTCATTCTTTCCATCTTGTCCTTCATTAAAAAATCTATTTTTTCCTTTAAATTACTTAAACCATATCCAGTCAAAGAATTTATATACACATATTGTAAATTCTTTTTCGAATACCAATTTTCCCAAGTTTTTAATACCTTTTCATCTGATAAGTCATATTTATTTAGTGCAATAATTTTTGGTTTGTTTCCTATAATATTTTTAACTTCAGGATTAGTGCTGCTAAATGGAATTCTCGCATCAACCAATTCTATAACAACATCTATTAATTTTATATTTTCTTTTAGTAACCTCATAGTTTTATTCATATGGCCTGGAAACCATTGTACATTCATTTTATCACCATTTAACCAATCTAATTTGCAAATTATAATTATTATATTTTTTATAGTATTCAAAATAAAAAGAGCCTAAGCTCTTTTTATTTTTATCTAAAAATATTTATTTACAAAAACAACAGTTTAAGATATTTACATATATTATAATATCTCAATTATAATCTTTTATTATATATATCGAATTATAAACATATAAACTTTAGTTAAAATAAAACACTTTTCTATTTTACTTTATTAGTTCCTTTAGTTGTTTTCTTATTAACTTTTATTTCTAATTTTTCCTTAACTTTAGCTGCTTTTCCAACTCTATCTCTTAAATAATATAATTTTGCTCTTCTAATTTTACCTTTTCTTACAATTTCTATTTTATCAATTTTTGGAGAATGAATTGGTAAAACTCTTTCTACTCCTACTCCATATGAAATTCTTCTAACTGTAAAAGTCTCACTAATTCCAACACCTTTTTTTGCTATAACAGTACCTTCAAACATCTGAACTCTCTCTCTAGTACCTTCTTTTACTTTTAGATATACCTTCAAATAATCTCCAACACTTACTTTTGGCAAATCACTTCTAAATTGCTCTTTTTCAATTGCTCTTATTATATCCATTTTATTTTCCTCCTTCCTCTCTAAGACGTTCTTGTTTATAATTTATACAGAGGACCGTCCGTACTCATAGTTTAGAATTATATCATAATTCTATAAGCTTTGTAAATATATTGTTTATAGCTTTTATTTTTTTAAATTTCTTTGTTTTCAACATCTTCTTTATTTTTAGCTGGTTCTATTAAAAATTTTTTAATTGTCGGATATGCATGAAAATTTATAATAAATCCTATTGTACTTGGTAATAATATAATGAAAAAAATCACTCCAATTATAGGATATATAGCTAAGGCAAAAATAATAGCTGCACAAATTATATATATAAGTATATTCTTCAAAAATTTCATTAAAGTAAATATCAAAGCATTTTTATATAACTGAATAATTGTTAATTCAACTGTAATCATCATTTGATAAATATACATATGCATCATAGAGTAAATTGTAAAAACAAATATATTTATCCAAATAGTCATGCTGCTAAAAAAATCTGATTTTCCTCCATAAAATTTAAACTCTATTATAAGAATACATATAAATAAAAAATCGATGAAGGAAACAATTAAACCCTGTTTAAAATTTTTTATTGTTTGTTCCTTAAAATCACTTAATATAAATGAATGTTCCTCTCTTGCATAATTTCTTAAAATATATGTTAATCCAGCTTGAAAAGGTCCAATTGTAAGAATAGGAAAACATACCAATAATCCCATAAGTACATACATAATAGAAATATTTAGAACTTTCATTTCAGGATTATCAACAAATATAAAATTACCACTTAAAACGAATGCAACAATAATAGCTGGAAAATTACATAACACTGTCAAAAAATTTATAGAAATAAACTTTGAAAATTTACGAAAATAAATATCAAAAAATATTTTTATAGTCGTTCGATCGTCAATTTCTGGTACCCCAGGACCTGGTTTAGTAAAATTAAAGAATAAAGGCATTTAAATACACATCCTTACTATGATTAATTTATGATAACCTAAAAATATCACCATATTTTTTTCATACGTAGAATCATTAAAATAAATTAATCATTACTATGATCTGCTAATTGAAATTATCGATTTATTTTTTTGGATATCACTTAATAAAATTGTAATATTATCTATTCATAGTATACCATATCAAAGCAAATAGCTACAATTAAAAATTTTTCAAAACTAAAAAGCTAATAACCATAACGAATTTAATTTTAACTTTGATGTAAAAAAATTCACCTAACCACAATATATTTATTGACATTCATTATTTAAAATAGTATAATTACCTTGTTTTCAAAAGTTGCGGTCGTGGTGGAATTGGCAGACACGTACGCTTGAGGGGCGTATGCGAGAGCATATGGGTTCAAGTCCCATCGTCCGCATTAAGAAGAGATTGTATATAAATACATCTCTTTTTTTTATTTTATTATTATTTCTACTATTTAAAACAGAACTAAATCCATTTTTTCATACTAATTTTTCAATTTTTGTGTCTAAAAAAATTTATATATAACAAAGTTAATCTGTATTAGGCAGAATCAAAAAATAAACTAGTCAACTTTTTTAAAAAATCCGTTAAAGCATTGGCATTTTCAGAAAAAAGTTGTCTCATGAAATTTTTGATTATGCCTTAACTACGAATTAACTTTGTTATATATTATGTTAATTTTTTTAACAACTATTCTAAATCATTAGGCAGATTAAATTAGAAGTCTCTTCTCTGAAAATTCTCTAAAACACTGGAATTTATCAATCAAAAAATCTAATTTATTTTTGATCTATTCCTTAGCTAAACTTAATAATATCTTTCCATTTAGTCTGTAAATTTTCTTATCTTCAATATATTCTGCTCCCAAATCTTCATAAAATCTAATTGCAGATTTATTCCAATCAAAACATATCCATTCTAAACCCCAACAGTTCTTTTTAATTGCTAATTTAGATAAAGTTCTAAAAACTGACTTTCCAATCCCTTTCCCTCTATATTCAGACCTAATATAAATATCTTCTAAATATATTCCAGATTTTCCAATAAACGAAGAAAAGTTATAGTAAAACATTGCATATCCTACAAGAATATCATCTATTTCAATTAGTAATGCATTTACTATTTTACTTTTAAAAATAGCTTCTCTTATTAAATCCTCACTTGCTATTAATTCATTTTTCAAACTTACACAATCTGCAAATTCTTCAATCATTCTAAATAATTTTGGTACATCATCTTCACCAACAAATCTTAAATTTAAACCAGCAATTTTTGTCTCTTGCTTCTTTTTAACTTTTGTCTCAAGCATATAAAAAAACCTCTCCCTTAAAAAATTAAACTACTAAATTTCTAATAAATATTTATTTTTAATTCAGCATTAATTTTTAATATATTTATCAGATTTTGTATAGAAAGAAATAAGAAAATAAATTATAATTATTAATATTAACACTAATGTTTTTAGGATATATTAACATTAAGTCTTTCAATCTTGTTTTATATTGTAAATTCTTTCTTATATAGATTATACAAATACAAAATGATATAATCAATTAAAATGTAAAGAACTAACAGGAATTTAATTTTGTTTAACATATAAATCATTTAGAAATATAGACTTAATAAAGTAATTAATATAATAGTACTCTAGGTTGTATAATATGCTGTTTTTGCAATTTTTATACATTGCTAAATCAGTTTTATTACAAATTTAAAATAATATAAAAGTAGGTGATTTATTATAATAAGAAAAATTCAACTAAAAGACGCAAAAGAAATAAGTAGAATATATAACTACTATATAAAAAATACAATAATTACCTTTGAAGAAAATGAAATTGATTATTTAGAAATAGAAAATAGAATTAAGAATATAACATCCAAATATCCATGGTACGTTTATGAAGATAATAATGGTAATATATTAGGATATGCATACGCTTCTAAGTGGAAGGCTCGATATTCATACAGATTCACTGCCGAAACAACTATATACCTTGATAGTTCAAATACAGGTAAAGGTATAGGTCTAAAATTATATACTGAACTTTTAGATTCTTTAAAATTTTTAAATATTCATGCAGTAATGGCTATAATTTCTATTCCAAATGAAAAAAGTCAAAACATCCATGAAAAATTGGGATTTAAAAAAGCAGCACATTTTAAAGAAGTAGGATATAAATTCGGAAAATGGATTGATATTGGATATTGGGAAATGCTATTAGATTAAAGTTTAATAAAAAACGAAACCTCGATTTATTAAACGAGGCTTTGTTTTTTTTTAATTGCTATAACTTTTAATATAATAGGCATGCAACAAAATGTCCCTTTTCTACTTCAATTAGCTTTGGTATTTCATTTTTACATTTATCAACCGCTTTAGGACATCTTGGATAAAATGGACAACCATTTAAAGGTCTATTACTCGAAAAAATATCACCCTTTATTAATTTTTTTTCCTTTTTCCTTTCAATTTCAGGATCAGGAATTGGAATTGATGATAGTAATAAATTAGTATAAGGATGAAGGGGATTATCGTAAATAGTTTCACTATCTGCCAATTCAGCTATTAATCCAAGATACATTACTGCAATTCTTTTACTTATATATTTTACCATACTTAAATCATGAGCTATAAACAAATAAGTTAAATTAAATTTTTCTTGTAATTCAATTAGTAAATTCACAATCTGTGCTTGAATTGATACATCTAATGCTGAAATCGGTTCATCACATACAATAAATTCTGGTTCTACTGCTAATGCTCTTGCGATTGAAATTCTCTGTCTTTGTCCACCGCTAAACTCATGTGGAAATCTATTTGCATGTTCTTTTGATAAACCAACAGTTTCTAGTAATTTATGAACTCTATCTTTTTTTTCTTTTCCATTATAAATTTTATGAATGTCAATTCCTTCACCAATAATATTTTCAACTATCATTCTTGGATTTAAAGATGCATATGGATCTTGAAATATCATCTGAGTTTTTTTTGCATAATTAAATAAATCCTTTTTATTCATTTTATTTATATCTTCACCTTGAAATACTATTTCACCATCAGTTAAGTTATATAAACCTAGTATCAGCCTTCCCATAGTAGATTTTCCACATCCACTTTCACCCACTAAGCCCAATGTTTCTCCTAAATATATATCTAAATTAACACCATCTACAGCTTTATTAACATTTTTTCCATAAGAAAAATGTTTTTTTAAATTCCTAATATTATATAAAGATGTTATATTATTATCCTTTTTATCCATTATTTATCACCTCCGTATCTTTTGACACAATCCTTATGCATTAACCAACAAGCACTGTAGTGTCCATCATTTACAATAAACTCTTTAGGATATTTATCTAAACATATTTTCATACAATGCTCACATCGTGCTGCGAAAGGACATCCTACAGGAGGTGAAAACAAATCAGGCGGTGTACCTTTAATAGAATACAAACTACTTTTTCTATCCATATCAAGTCTTGGAATTGATTTTAATAAACTCCTTGTATAAGGATGTTTTGGATTATAAAAAATTTGATCGCATGAACCCTTTTCAACTATTTTTCCTGCATACATTATAGCTACATGGTCTGCTATATCAGCAACTATACCAAAATCATGAGTAATTAATATTATAGAAGTTTTTAGATTCTTTTGTAACTCACTTAATATATCCATTATTTGTGCTTGAATTGTAACATCCAAAGCCGTAGTTGGTTCATCTGCTATTAATAATTTTGGAGAACAAGCAAGTGCCATTGCAATCATAACTCTTTGCCTCATGCCACCGCTAAATTGATGAGGATACTCTTTATATCTTTCTTTAGCATTTGAGATTTTAACCATTTCAAGCATTTCAATAACTTTTTCTTTTATATTTACTCCTTTATTATTATGTGCTTTCAATGTTTCTGCTATTTGTGATCCTAAAGTCATTGTAGGATTTAAGCAAGTCATAGGATCCTGAAATATCATACTAACAAGAGATCCTCTTATTTTAACCATTTCTTTCTCTTTATATCTTATAATATCTATATTATCAAGTATAATTTCACCACTTTTTATTCTCGCAGGAGGCATTGGATTTAATTTCATAATTGTTTGTGCTGTAACACTTTTACCACAACCTGATTCCCCCACTAAGGCAAGTGTTTTACCTTCCTCAATAGTAAATGATACTCCTCTTACTGCCTGAATTTCTCCCACATATGTATCAAAAGAAACACTCAAATCTTTAACTTTTAATAACTCTTTCTTCATTTTTACACCTACTTCCTAAGTTTAGGGTCGAGTGCATCTCTTAATGCATCACCTATTAAATTAAATGACAATATAGTCAATGAAATAAATATAGCTGGAATAAATAATTGAGAAGGATAAGATATAAAAGTACCAGCAGCATCACTTGCTAAAGTTCCCCAACTTGCCTGTGGCAAAGGAACTCCAAGACCTATATAACTTAAAAAAGCTTCTGTAAACATAGCAGAAGGTATAGTTAAAGTCATTGTAACTACTACAATACCAATAACATTAGGAAATATATGTTTATACATAATTCTTCTAGAATTTGCTCCCAAAACTCTTGCAGCAAGAACATATTCCTGATTTTTAATCTGCAAAACCAAACCTCTTACCTGTCTTGCCATATTTGTCCAACCTAAAATAGCATAAGCTATAATTATTGTAAAAATTCCTGGCTCTAAAATAGCTGCAAGTAAAATAGCAAATATCATAAATGGTATTGCTTGAATTACATCAATTATTCTTGTCATTATTTGATCAACTTTACCTCCAAAATATCCAGAAATTCCACCATATAATACTCCAATTATTAAATCTACAAAAGCTGCAACAAAAGCTATAAATAATGATATCCTTGCACCATACCAAACTCTCACAAAAATATCTCTTCCAAAACCATCAGTGCCAAAAATATGCCCCTCTTCACCAATAGATAGATTTTGTTTCATTAATTCTTGATCTGATATAGAGTAAGAAGAAAAAACAGGAACCAATATACTTCCAAAGAATAATATTATTATATAAATAGTTAATACAACTGCTATTTTGTTTTCTTTAAATCGTCTAAAAGAATCTTTCCAATATCCCATTGAAGGCCTTAAAATTTGCTCTTTATCTTCCAAATTCATTGTAATTTTATCAAAATTTGCTAAATCCATATTATATTCACCCCTTTTTCCCATCTAATCTAATTCTAGGGTCTATTATTCCATATAATATATCTACAATAACAATTGCCGATATTAAAAATGCACCATAGAAAATTGTTAGTCCAGAAAGCAAAGTATAATCATTAGTTCTTACACTATCAACAAAGTGCTTTCCAAGTCCTGGTATATCAAAGATTTGTTCGATAACAAAAGTTCCAGTTAAAAGCATAGCTGTCAAAGGTCCCAAATAAGTTATAACTGGAATTATTGCATTTCTAATTGTATGTTTAAATATTACCTTTTTCGAAGTTAATCCTTTTGCTTTTGCAGTTTTAATATAATCCAGTCCTAAAACTTCAAGCATACTTGATCTCATTAATCTTGATATTGAAGCCAAAGCACTCATACCAAGTGCAAATGGTGGTAACAATTTATGCCAAAAAGACTCCCATCCTGTTATTGGAAAAAAATTATAAGTTAGTCCCAAAGCCTCTTTTAAATATGCTGAAAACATATACCCTAAGAAATATTGAATTATTGCACCAATAATAAAACTTGGGACAGAAACTCCTATAACTGCAATAAATATTGAAATACTATCAAGAAATTTACCTCTATTTATTGAAGCAATAATTCCAATTATCAATCCACCAATAATACCAAATATCAGCGCTCTTAATCCTAATTCAAAAGAATATTTAAAAGATTCACTTATAATTGCATTGACAGATCTATTTTTAAAATTGAGAGAATCTCCCAAATCTCCATGTAATAAATTCTTTAAATAATTAAAATATTGAATATATAAAGGTTTATCTAAACCATACTTTTCTTTCATGTTTTCCAAAATTTCAGGTTTAATTACTTTTTCTCCTGTAAATGGATCACCTGGTAATAATTGCATCAACAAAAAAGTAGCTGTTATTAAAACTAATAGTGTAACTATTGATAATATGATTCTTTTTGTTAAATACCGAATCAAATAGCATCATCTCCTTATTTGTAATAAATAGTATGTTTCTATTTACATAGAAACATACTATTTATAATTATTTTTGATTATTTCATTTCTGCATAATATAAATTAATATCTTGGAAATTGGTTCTAACTAATCCGGTTAATTCTTCACTTTGTAAAAATACACGTTGTCTAAAATATAATGGTGCTACTGGTAATTCTTCTGCTATAATCTTTTCCATATCTTTGAACATTTGAAATCTCTTTGATGGATCAGATTCAACTTTAGCATCTTTTACTAATTTATCATATTCCTTACTTTCAAAATAACCTTGGTTCATTCCTCCACCTGTTACAAACATATCTAAAAACGTCATAGGATCATTATAATCAGGTCCCCATAATGCCTCAACCAATTGGAACTCACCTTTTTTAGTTTTCTCAAGTCTGTCTTTAAATGAAATAGATAAAATTTTCACGTTAATATCTAAAGCCTTCTTTATATATTCTTGTATAGCTTGGCCATCTTTTTTAGCTATAGGTGAATCTCCTACTATAATTTCCAACTCAGGAGCCTTATCCATTCCAAGTTCCTTTAAACCTTCATCCCATAGTTTTTTAGCTTTATCTTTATCATATTTTTCTAAAATTTCTCCTACTTCTTCTGCAAAGCTATCTGATTTTTCTCCTTTAATTGTAGGACTTGTATAAGAATATGCTGGCAAATAAACTCCTTTGTGTATATATTTAGTTAATGATTCTCTATCAATAGCTAAAGATAGTGCTTTTCTAATTTTTTGATTTTTTAATAATTCATCTTTAAAATTATATAATGTATAAGCAGTTGCTCCATCTCCATACATGCCAACTTCATATCCCTTTTCTTCTGCTTTTTCTACTTTTTCAGGTTCAATATTAGTCATATCAATTTCACCTGCAAGGAATTTATTAAATGCTGCATTAATATCTTCCATCATAAGCATTTCAATAGTGTCTATTTTTATTTCATCAGAATTCCAATAATCAGGATTTTTTTCAAGAACTATTCTGTCTTCATGTTTCCATTCCTTCATAATCCAGGGACCATTGTATACTAATTTATCAGCAGCTGATCCATATTTGCTTTCATTTTTTTGATAAAATTTTTCATTTACTGGCATACATACTCCAAATGACATAACACTCAAGAAATATGGTGTAGGAGAATTAAGCTTAATTTCTAATGTACTCTCATCAACAGCTTTAACTCCTACTTCATCAGCTTTTGCTTTATCTTGATTATAATCATCTGCTTTATCAATCATAGTCAATATATAAGCATATTCTGAAGCAGTTTCTGGCGACAATAGAGTTTTAAAAGCAAATTCAAAATCATTTGCTGTAACCTTATCACCATTTGACCATTTTGAATCATCTCTTAATTTAAAAGTATACGTAAGTCCGTCTTCTGATATTTCCCAACTTTCAGCAACTCCTGGAATAACTTCATTATTTTCATCTAATCTTATAAGACCTTCCATTGCATGTCTTAGAACAGTAAATGATGTTGTATCTGTTGTAACTGTGGAATCTAATTCCGGTGGTTCTGCAGCCAAGTTTATAACTACTTTTGAATTCTTTTCACCCTTATCATCATTCTTATCTGAATCTCTTGACGTGTCACACCCTACTAATAATGTACTTACTGTAAATATAAGTACTAAGAACATTAAAAATACTCTTTTTAATTTCATAACATAACCTCCATAATTTGAGTAATTAAATAATTTTATTATGATATTTATATATCATTATTTATTTAAACAAGACCATACTAATTGATACAATCTTAATTTTAAATCAAACTAATTTCAAAATCTTTCATTTATATTTTTTCAACACAAAACATAATTCTTTTTTTAACAATTTTTCTTTAACTAAATTTAAATTAATTCTTCATTGAATATTTACACAAATTGTGGACATTATTTTAGGTAGTAGTGTACATTAACATAATAAAATGATTTTATGGATCTCATCTACTTAAATAATATAATAAATAATTTTTCAAAAATTAAATCTTCTTTGATCTATATTATACCTAATTAGTTTTATTTATAAATTTTCTTCTAAAAGTTATACTTTAT
>JBDMZA010000303.1:0-2802 GCA_039770155.1 Clostridiales bacterium | reverse complement strand
TATAAGAAGGTGAATTATAGTGAAAAAAAAGAGAACAAAAGATGCTGTTGCATTAATTCTTGCTGGTGGACAAGGTTCAAGATTGGGAATTATGACAAAAAAATTAGCTAAACCAGCAGTTTTATTTGGTGGTAAGTTTAGAATTATTGATTTCACTTTAAGTAATTGTATTAATTCACAAATAGACACTGTGGGAGTTCTAACTCAATACCAACCACAAAAACTGAATCAACATATAGGCGTTGGTAAACACTGGGATCTAGACAGATTAAATGGAGGTGTCGAAATTTTGCCACCTCATCAAAAACTTGAAAAAGGTGAATGGTACAAAGGAACTGCTAATGCAGTTTATCAAAATCTTGATTTTATAAGAAGATACTCATCTGATCATGTAGTAATATTATCTGGAGATCATATCTATAAAATGGATTATTCATCAATGGTAAAATATCATAAAGAAGTAAATGCTGATGTTACTGTTTCTGTTATGGAAGTTCCATGGGAAGATACTCACAGATTTGGCATCATTAATATGCATGACAATGGAAGAATATATGAGTTTGAAGAAAAACCTAAACAAGCTAAAAGTAATAATGCTTCTATGGGAATTTATGTTTTCAAAAGATCAGCCTTAGAAAAATACTTAATTTCAGATGAAAATAAAGAAGATTCAAATAATGACTTTGGAAAAAATATTTTACCTGATATGCTAAATGATGGTTGTATAATTCAAGGTTATAAATTTAATGGTTACTGGAAAGATGTTGGTACGATTAAATCATATTGGGAAGCAAATATGGAACTTGTAAATAGAGTTCCCGATTTCAATCTATATGATTTAAATTGGAAGATTTATACCCAAAGCTATAATATGCCTGCTCATGTAGTTGGTGAAAAATGTTTAATTACAGAATCAATTGTAGGTGTTGGAAGCAGAGTAGATGGTATTGTTGAAAGATCTATTATTTTCCCTGGAGTTCATATAGAAGAAGGTGCTGTAGTTAAAGATTCAATAATAATGTCCTACACAGATGTAGAAAGAGATTGTGAAATATATAAGAGCATACTTTCTGAAGGAGTTAAAACAGGAAAACATACTAAAATAGGTATTGGTGAAGATATTCAAAATGATAGTAAACCTGATATATATAATTATGGAATAACTGTTATAGGCGAAAATACAGAATTATTAGATGAAATGACAATTGGAAAAAATGTAGTAATTGACTGTGATATAACTCCTCAAGACATAACTTCAAATACTATAGAGTCTGGTAAATCACTTTATAAAGGAGGGGATTGTTAATGAGTAGTATAATGGGTTTAGTTATGACTGGTGGATTAAAGCATAAATTAAGAGAATTAGCATCTACTCGTTCACCGGCAGCCCTTCCAGTAGGTGGAAGGTATAGAACTATTGATTTTATATTATCTAATATGGTGAATTCAGGAATTGTAAATGTAGGTGTTCTTATGCAATATAGTTATAGATCTTTAATGGATCACCTTGGTTTGGGGAGAGACTGGGATTTAGACAGAAATAATAATGGCCTTTTTTTACTTACACCATATATAACAAATGGAAATGAAAATTGGTATAAAGGTTCTGCTGACGCAGTATATCAAAATTTGGCATTTTTAGAAAAAAGCAATGAAGAATATGTTTTCATAGGTCAAGGAAATTGTATGTATGTTTTTGATTGCTCTGTTTTAGTAGATTATTTTAATGAAAAAAATGCTGATATTGTAATTGTATGTAGGAATATGTTTGATCTAAACAATGGAGAAACATCAGAATTAGGTATATTAAACTTGGATGATACAATGAAAATATTGGATTTTGAGGAAAAACCAGAAAGACCAAAGTTTAATACAGGTTCATTGGGAATATATTTCATGAAGAGAAAATTACTTATTAAACTTATTCAAGAAAGCAATTCAAAGGGAGAATATGATTTTGTAAAAGATGTAATAATAAAAAATATAAACAAACTAAATATGTATGGATACATGTATAGTGGCTATTGGAGAAGTATAAATACTATTTCTATGTATTATAGAGCAAATATGGAATTACTAAATAGAAATATATATGATAATTTATTTAGACAAGATATGCCTATCTATACAAAAATGAAAGATATTGTACCTGCAAAATACAATTCCGAAGCTAATGTCCGAAATTCAATAGTAGCAGATGGTTGTATTGTCGAAGGAGAAGTTGTAGATAGTATACTCTTTAGAGATGTAAGAATAAAAAAGGGTACTGTAGTAAAAAATTCTATAGTGATGCAGGGAACAGAAGTAAATGAAGGTTCAGAATTAGAAAATGTTATATGTGATAAAAATGTATCCATTAATAATAATGTAAAATTAATAAGTGATAAAAATTATCCCATGGTAATATCTAAAAATGAACATATTGGATTTTAAGTAAGACATAATTTCAGAATAAAATAACCAAAAGCCAAAAATTTTTTTTCGGCTTTTGGTTATTTTTTATAAGAAAACTTCTTTACTTTTCATCAAAAAATCTAAATGGATCATAGATTTCAATATCTGGCATATCTAATTCATTTAACTGAGGAAAAGAGTCATTTATAACCATTCCATCTATTATATTTATCTCTGTATACAATAATTTTGTACCACTTTGATTTTTATTATTTTGGTTATTATTAATGTTTACAAATGGTTCTAGATAGTTTTTCATAATAATTCCTCCTGTATTTATCAAAATCAATTAATTTTTCTAATATATTTATCGACATTTTTAGATTTTATATTATATATT
This sequence comes from Clostridiales bacterium, assembly GCA_039770155.1. Lineage (GTDB taxonomy): Bacteria > Bacillota > Clostridia > Acetivibrionales > JBDMZA01 > JBDMZA01. The sequence continues at coordinate 8 of JBDMZA010000303.1, read as the reverse complement.
TTTATAAT
>JBDMZA010000302.1:0-9117 GCA_039770155.1 Clostridiales bacterium | reverse complement strand
TTTTATAGATATAACAGTACCTTTTTTTATCATTGATAATTCTTTGAAAGTTTTATTTTTCATTAATTTGTTTAACATATTATAACTCCTTATCAATAAATAATAATATAAAATACATATATATGAAATATTCGACATAAAAATATATTATTCCTCTATGATAAAATAATATTTAAGCATAAGACAGAATCAAAAAATAAACTATTCAACTTTTTTTTAAAATCTGTTAAAGCATTGGCATTTTCAGAAAAAATTTTATAAGATATCCCATAATTGATAAATTTTTGATTATACCTTAATCCAAACTTTTTTTAAATCTAAAAGTTGCCAAAGTAATTATTAAAATAGTAAATACAGATAATGCAATCACTTCATACAATAAAAACTCAATACCTACTCCTTTTAAAATTATGCCTCTTACTATTTCTAAAAAATAAGTCAATGGTATAAAGAAACCTATATATTTTATTATTTCTGGCATTGCTTCCCTTGGAAATATAAATCCTGATAATAAAACACTTGGCAATAAAATAATAATCATTGCCATCATAGCCTGGAGTTGATTTTTTGCAAATGTAGATATGAGCATACCTATAGATAATGAACAATATACAAACAAAAATCCTAATAATAATAACAACCATAATTGACCTGCAATAGAAACTTTAAACCAAAATACACATATACTCAGTGCAAATAAAAATCCAATATATCCAATAATAACATAGGGTACTAATTTCCCTAAAATAAGTTCAATTGGTCTTATAGGTGTTACTATTAATTGTTCAATTGTATGCCGCTCCTTTTCTCTAACTAAAGCAAATGCTGTTAACATAATAGTTATATTTTGTAATATCAAACCTACCAATCCTGGTATGGTAAATCTTTCACTTTCCAAATTAGGATTATACCAAACTTTTGTATTCAATACAGTTTCCTTAAAATTTTCAGTATTAATATTAGTTTTTGAGTTTTTAGTATTGTAAACATTAGATATTAATAAGCCACTATTTAAAGCAGTTCTTGCAGTTGTAGGATCTGTACCATCAATAACTAATTGTGTTTTTGGTAAATTTCCTTTATTGTACTCAATTATATAATCATTAGGAATTACAATTCCTGCTTTCACCTTACCTGAATCAATTAAATCGGATAATTCATCTTCACTTGAAACATTATACTTTACATAAAAATAATCTGATACCACAAATTTTTCAATATATTCTCTGCTTTCCAAAGTTTTAGATTGATCAAATACTGCTGTTGGTATTGTATCAACTTCAGTATTTACAGCATAACCAAATAAAAGCATCATAACTATTGGTAATAAAAATGGTATTCTAAGGGAAATAGGATCTCTTTTAACTTGTATAAATTCCTTTTTTATAATTGATTTAAATCTTTTTACACTGTATTTAGCCATAATAACATCTCTCTTCATTGAAAATAAAAACATTTATTTTAGACAAAATCAAAAAATAGTTGTCTTATGAAATTTTTGGTTCTCCTTACTTATGTAAAAATTTAACTTCATTGAAAGTAGAATCTACTTTTTTATTAGTAATTCTTTCAACATATTTAATAAAAATATCTTCCAAATTTTTTACATTTTCTTCTTCTATTAATTCCATTGGAGGCGCAATATTTATAATTTTTCCATTAAAAATAAATCCTACAATATCACAACTCTCAGCTTCATCCATATAATGAGTTGTAACTAACACTGTAATATCTTGTCTTGATAATTCATGTATTATTTTCCAAAACACCCTTCTTGAAACAGGATCAACACCCGCTGTAGGCTCATCTAAAATCAAAAGCTTTGGTTTATGAATCAGTGCACAACCAAGAGCTAATCTTTGTTTCCAACCACCTGACAATGTTCCAGCTAGCTTATTTTGTTTATCTTCTAAATTTGCCATTATAATAAGTTCTTTTTTTCTCTCATTAATTAAGTCTTTACTGATACCATAAATACCACCATAAAAATCTAAATTTTCTTCAACTGTTAAATCTTCATACAAACTAAACCTCTGAGACATATAACCAATATTTTGTCTTACAGATTCTGTTTCATTTACTACATTTTTGCCCATAACCAAGACTTCACCTTTTGTTGGATGCAACACCCCACAAATAATTCTAATAGTTGTAGATTTTCCTGATCCATTAGGTCCTAAGAATCCAAATATTTTACCTTTTGGGATATTGAAGTTTATATTATCTACGGCAGTTAACTTATCAAATTTTTTAGATAAATTTTTTACTTCTACTGCAAATTTCATAACATTTACCTCATAAATTATATTTTTATAAATTTGAAATATTAAAGATATCAATTTTATAATTCAGTAAAAATACTCATGCCAGGTTTTAAATGATCCATTTTTTCGATTTCAACTTTCACTCTAAAAACTGTATTTTCCTTTGCTTCATTTGTTTCAATATTTTTAGGTGTAAATTCAGCTTTATCAGATATATAGGTTACTTTTCCATTTATATTTTTTTTATTTGATGTATATAATTTTATTTCACTATTTAAATTTACTTTACTTAAATGTTTTTGTGGTAAATATAAATTAACCCACAAATTATCTAAATTTACTATTGTTCCAAGTATCATAGATTTTTTAACAAACTCACCTTCTTTTATTGTTGAATTTTGATAGTATCCTTCTATAGGTGATTTTATTTCATAATTATCCAAAATTAATTCCATTTGTTGAAGGCTTAATTTACTCTGTTTAATTTCAAGATCCAATTGTTCCTTTTTATTATCATTTATAGAATCCTCAATTTCTTCTAATTTAGATTCCTGTATTTTAATCATTATTTCTTGTTTTTCAATATTTAACTTTTCATTTCTTGAATCAACTTCTAAAATTAAATCATTTTTTAAAACCTTATTTCCTTCATCTTTACTAATCTTATTTACTTTACCATCAACTGTCGAAATAATATCAGTTTGTTCAGATTCAATAGACCCACTTAAAACTATATTATTTTCTTTTTTACATGAATAAAAACTTACTGTAATAATAATTAATAAAATTATAGTTGTTTTATATTTCATAGCTATCCCTCTCTCTTTTAAATTAAATCAAAAGACACTAATTTAAATATAGTTTTTAATTCAAGCATAGGAAATTCCAAAAAATTTATCAAACCATTAATACTTATAAAACAAATTCTCTTATGAAATTCTTGATTATCCCTCAACAAGAAATTCCTCTCATAATGAGATCTATTATTACATCTATATCTTTTTCTATATCGTCATCTTTTAAATTAAAATTATCTTTATAAAGTTTCCTTTGACCAATAAATATCATTATATTTGCAACAATTAATCTTAATGCAACATCTGCATCAATTTCTTTTCTTATTTTATTTTTATTTTGCATTTCTAAATGAAATTCGCCATACATTTCCAATGCTTTCTTGATAATATTTTCAAATAATGCTTCCCTAATCTCTTCTTGGTAAATTGATTCAATAAGTACTATTCTCGCCATGGGAAATATTTTGTCAACTAGATTAACTCTATCTACTAATATTTCTTTTAATATAATTCTCAGATCTTTGTCATCAGAATTTTTAAATATTTTTTCTATTGAGCTAAATACTAATTTATCACTGAATATATTAATCAATTGGATCATTATACCCCTTAATATACCTTTTTTGGTTTTAAAATATCTAAAAATTGTTCCCTCAGCTACTTTTGCTTTTTTTGCTATTTCATTTGTTGATGTAGCATTAAATCCTTTTTCTGAAAATATTTTTATTGCAACATCTAAAATACGTTTTTCTTTTTCATTTAAATTTTCATAATTATATTTATCCATTTATAACACCCTCCCAAGATAGCAAAAATAAATCCCCCTTCTCAATTATAAATTCACACATTTCAAGCAAACTTAGGCATAATCAAAATTTCATAAGACAACTTTTTTCTGAAAATGCCGATGCTTTAACGGATTTTTTAAAAAAAGTTGACTGATTTATTTTTTGATTCTGCTTTAATTTATGAATTTGAGTGAGTACTCACTTTTATTATATCTTAAAAAAAAATTTTTTACAATTTTTTTTTAAGATATAATTTCATTACCAAAGGGATATCCACCTTTCTAAATCTAAAACATCGATAAAATTCATATTTAGTTCTTTTTTTAAATATGCTGATGTAACACCAAATCCTTTTATAATAGAACTATTAAAACTTCCATCATAAATATTACAAGAAGAACAAGAAGGGCTATTAGATTGAGTTATCATAATTCTTGTATTATAAAATTTTGCTATCTTTAGTGTCTCCTCTGCTCCTTTTAAGAAGCTTTTAGTCAAATTTTCTTTATTTGAATTAATTACATTAACTCCATAAATATCATCTATAATATTAAAACCATCTCCACCAATTATTTCGCAACATAATCTTGGTGTACTCATTCCCCCCAATTGTTCAGGGCATACTGGAATAATATTATAATTTATCTTGATTTTTTTCTCTATAGAATTAGTTAATATTTTCTTTGCTTTTTTGCCATTATATCTACAACAAACCCCAATAATACACATACTCATTAAAACATTTTCCATTTATTTTAATTCAACCCCATTATAATATAATTATTCAAAATTTAATCACCTTAAATAAACTTCAAGCGAAGATAATTTGGTGCTATTTCTTAGGTTTTTTAGTTTCATCAGATTCAATTGACTGATTCTTTATTTTATTATATTTTTCTTTGGTTAATAAAAGCTCCTGTGTTTTTTGTTCAATTAAAAATTTCATATCATTATACATTATATAGTTTTCAAGTGATATTGCTAAATGTGTAGCTAAAGTTTTGAGAATATTTACTGTTTCTTCAGCAAATGCACCAACTAAACGATTGTTTTCAAGATATAACATTCCAATAAATTTATCATTAAACATTGGAAGACATACTATTGATTTAATTTTATTTTCTAAAAAGTAGTTATCATTACTTTCTAAGCATGCATTTCTAAATACTATTACATCTTTTGTTCTATTAACATAATTTAGAATATTTACAGGTAGTTCGTTATTGTCATCTAATTTTTTTTCTACATTATATAAATTAATTTTTTTATTTTCAACATTTCCTTCAGCTCTCAAATATAATTTATCCTTAACTCTCAAAATTAAAAATGCTTTTTGTGCTCCTGCATTTTCAAGTACAATTTTTATAAATTTCCTAAGCATATCTTTTTCATTTTTTATTCCTGACAAAGTCTTAATTGATTTATTAACTAAATCAAGATTAAAGCTCTCCTTGGACATTACAAAAGCATTATTTTTACTTAATAAAGATTCTTTTCTGCTAATACTTTCAATAAAAACCTTATGATATTTGTCTTTCAGAAAATCTAATTTTCCATAAGCCCCCCATTCTAAATAACAATAATAAGCTTCTTTCAAATAAACTTCTGCAATATTATCCTTAATATTTTTAAAATAAAATTTTGCTGCAAGTTCTTTTGCTAAGGCTTCTTGATGAATAAATTTATTTTCTTTTGAGTATTTTATTCCCATTTCATAATAGTCACAAGCTTTTTGATATATGCCTTTTATTTTATACCATTCAGCAAGAACTATATAATACTTATTTATAAAATTGCTGGGAGCATATTTTGACCATTTTTTAAGTTTTTTTATTCCCTTTAAAATATCTTTCTTTAATTTAAATGTATTTTCTTTTCTAGTATATAACTCACATTTTATAATTGAACTATAAAAATAATAATCAGCCATAATAGGTAGTGAAATAGCTGCTTCTTTAGTTTTTTCAGCCTTATCCATATAGTTATCAATATTTTTCAAATCATCAAAATGCAAGCATAAAATCATTTTACACAAACAAAAACTAAAAGTACCTTGCTTATATAGGGTTTTATCAAATTCATCAAGTTTTTCCTTCTCTTCAAAATAATCAGCATTAATTATAGTATCATTTTCATTTATAAGGTAATTTCTATTTTTTGTTAATATCCCTATCATTTGTAAGTATATATTTAATATATCGCTTGAAGGAATTTGCCCCATTTCTTCACAGTTGATAACATATTCATTACATTTTTTTTTGAGTTTATCAATTTTAGAACCTGCAAAAAAACTATGTCTAACATAGTAAACTAAACAATAACTTGCATATTCAAAATCACCACATTCAAGAGCTTCTTCATAGTTTTCCATTAAATATTTAAAAGATATTCTTATATTGTTTTTCCAATGATTTACAAATATATAATATAATGACTTTGTTCTAACTTTTACCATTGGTGATTTAAGCTTTTCCGATACATCTAATGCTATTTCTCCCATTCTGGACCCAAGTTCAATATTTTCAAGCACACCACAAAGAAAAGCAGCATAACATACATACCCTACTCCTGAATAAGTCATATTGTTGCCATATTTCAAAGAATACTTTACTACTCTAAAAGATATCAGCATAAATAAATCTGTTTTTGAAAGATATGCTGCAGCTAAAATACTACCAAATATATTAAATAGTGCTATTCTTTTCTCATTTTTCATTTCTGGAACATTAATTATATTATTCATACCTTTTAACTTAATAGCAAGTCCAGCCGACAAAAACTCTTTAAATACAGTAATGGCATTTGGATTTATAGATAAATTAACACCAAATAATTTCATAGCTTTTGAAGCTGTTTTTAAAGCTTTTTCTATATTTCCCTGCATATTAAACGCTAAAATGCTTATTTCATAAACTTTAGCTTTATCATTTAAGTTATTTGCGTTTTCCAATAATATTTTTGTTCTATTTTCCAGATTTTCAAACTTTGAAATTAAATAAGATGCTTCTAAAGAATTAAAATATAATCTAAATGTTAGATTATAATATCTACCCCAATCAGTATTTTCAAGATTTTCTATACCTTTTTCAAAACACTCATAAGCATTTGAATAAGCTATTGTTTCTTTAGCTTTAGAACCTGCCAATAGGTATAGTTGTGCTAATTTTAACCTGTCAGTTTTTATTCTTAATTTTTCATTATAAATATTAAAATGATTTATAACATCAAATATCTTAATTCCAGTTTCTATAGAATCATATTCTTTTAAAATTATATCTCCAATCATCTTATGTAAGTCCTCTTTTTTATTAAAATTAAATAAATTATATACCATATTTTGAATCCTATCATGAAAAAACTTGAATTCCAGATCTTTTACAAATTGATAGTTATTATCATATAAATAATTATATGAATCTCCCAATGGTATAATAACTTCTTCATTAACAGCTTCCAGCAAACTTAAAGTAATTTCTTTTCTATTTGATATTAATTTTAATAGAATCTTAAAAGAAAATTGGGTTCCGATACAAGAAGCTACTTCTAATACTTTTTTAGTCTTAATAGATAATTTTTCTATCCTTTTTTCCATTAATTGAATGACATTTTCTGTTTCATAATGACTTATTATACTATTTTTATCAAAGTTCCATTTCATAGAATCTTTATCAAACCAAATTAAATTATTTTTATATATAGATTTAAAAAACTGTTTAATAAAAAAAGGATTGCCTTTTGTTTTGTTAAAACTGATCTTCGCTAATATTTCAGTATCTTCATTCGAAAGTTGCATCATATCTTTTACAAATTCTTTTATGTCATTTAAATTAAGTTTCTCCAAATTAATTTTCTCACTAACATAATCACTATTTACTAATTTATTAATTAACTCATAGTTTTCATGTTGTTCATCAACTTCATCATCTCTATATGAAACAATAAATAATATATTTTTTATTTTATTATCCTGTAATACTGTATCTATTAATTTCAATGACGAACTGTCAGACCATTGCACATCATCTAAAAATATTACCAATGGATTTTTTTCTGTAGCACATGCATTTATAAATTTTTTATAAGTATTATTAAATCTATTTTGTGCCTCTGAAACAGATACTTCAAAAAATGTATTTTGTTTTCCAATTAAAAGTTCTAATTTTGGTATCATTTCAACAATAATTGAAGCATTTTTGCCAATTGAGTTTGATATCTTTTTTTTCCATAAATTTATGTGCTCTTCATTTTCTAACAATACTTGATTTATTAAAGAATTAAAAGAATTTACTATTGCAAAATAAGGTTCATTATTCTTATTTTGTTCATACTTTCCTGAAATAAAATAACCCTCATTTTCAACAACCATTTTTTTTATTTCATTAACCAAAACTGACTTTCCTATACCAGTAGAACCTGAAACAACAATCAAGTTTCCCTTTTTTCCTATTGTATTACTAAATGCACTTTTTAACCTATTTTTTTCACTTTCCCTACCATATAGATGCTGTGATATTAGAAATACATTTGAAATATCCTTAGTACCTATTATAAAATCCTCTATTTTTCCCGTCTGTGATAAATCCAAAATACATTTTTCTAAATCATTTTTTAATCCATAAATACTTTGATAACGATCTTCAGGATTTTTCTCCATTAATTTGAAAATTATCTTTTCTAAAATGCTTGGTATATCTTCTCTAGTCTCAGTTAATTTAATTGGTTTTTTAGCTAAATGACAATTTATAAGTTCCAGCTCATCAACAAATTTATATGGTAAAATTCCTGTTAACATTTCAAAAAATACTATCCCTAAAGAATAATAATCTGTTCTATAATCTATCCTCATATTTAATCTACCAGTTTGTTCTGGAGAAATATATGGAAGAGTGCCTTCAATCTTATTTAATTTTTCAATATTTTCATACTCAGTAAATAATGACGATATATCAAAACCCGTTATTTTAATTTCGCATATTTCACTATTAAATACTATATTATTAGGATTAATATCCTTATGTATAACATTACTTTTATGTATTACTCCAAGAGCATCTACTATTTTTATAGCCATCATTAAAAATTGTTTTAAATTTAATATTCTCTTTTTTATATAATTTGATAAAAGTTCTCCTTCAAAATGTTCTAGTACTAAAAAATATTTTTCCTTTTCTTCTACAATTTCTTCGACCTTAATTATTGAATCATTACTTAATATATCATTTATAAAGAACTCACTTCTTAATTTTTCAATATCCTCTAAGTTAGGAT
>JBDMZA010000301.1:0-4589 GCA_039770155.1 Clostridiales bacterium | reverse complement strand
TGTCACGTTCGACTAATTAAAATAAATGTCTTAAAGTAGAATTAGAGTCTGTCTATAAACTCAAGTGTTTGGGACAAAAAGTTCGAATTCAAGGCGTGTGAGAAATTCAAACCGCAGTATACCAGCGTATTCGAGAATTTGAATTTTGAACAACAACACAGAAGTCGGACTTTATGGACAAACACTATTTAATATCCTCTTTTTTAATGCGTGGAATAATAAAGTAAAAAGTTGTTCCCCTACCCGATTCTGATTCTAACCAAATTTTTCCACCCAAATGAAATATTAAAGTAGCGCTAATAGAGAGACCTAATCCAGTACCTTCTTTGAAATCATCTTCCTTATGAAAACGGTTAAAAATATCCTTCTGTTTTTCCCTTCTAATACCTATTCCAGTATCTCTGACAAAAAATTGAAAATATTCTTTATCGCCGGAATTCATAATTCCAAATCCAACTTCTCCCTCATTAGTGAATTTAAAAGCATTTAATATTAAATTAGAAAATATTTGAAAAAGCTTTTCCTTATCTGAATAGATCCTTTGAGTAATTAGTTCTTCATCACCATATACTTTATAATGAACACCTTTTGGACATCGGTGCTGAAGTTGTTCAAGTAATGTATCTAACAATTCTACGACATTGAAAACAGACTTGTCTAATTCAATTGTTCCTAACTCAATTTTGGAATATTCTATGGTGTTGTGAATAATTTGCAGCAGTTGTTCGCTACTTTTATAGATGTTTTGCAGATATCTTTTGCTTTTATCTTCACTAGGTTCTGTATAAAGCATTATTTCCGTAAATCCCATTATTGCGTTCATTGGAGTACGAAATTCATGACTTACATTTGCTAAAAAAGAAGACTTTAACTGATCAGATTCTTCAGCTTTCATTTTTGCTTCTATTAAGCGTTCACTTTTTCTTTTTAGTTTTTCTTTTAATTTTAGTTCCCGTTGAAAAGATGATTTTAACCAAATAAAAAAGTTTGCAGCTAAAACCGTAAAAATTGAATTTATAACAACAAAATTTACAGAAATAACAATGAATTTATAGAAAGTTTCCGGTTCATAAACCGCTGTAAAAATATCAGTGAAATAATGAAATAAACAAAATAAAGTGATTGTAAAAACATTTAATATTATTGCTCCAATGGCATGCCTAATTTCCAAAAAAATCCCAGCTAAAATCGAAAACACAAATAGAAAAAGTAAGGCTGGTTCAAAAAATCCAATTAATATTAATCCAATACCTTTACCATAAACCAGAAATATCATGAAAAGTATTCTGGTAAACGTATTAAATTTACGTTCTGTAAGCAAGAGACCAAACAAAACAAGAAAAACTGTATCTATAATTATAGGAATATAATAATTATTTACTACTGCATAAATAACATTTATAAGATTTGCAATAAAAATAATTATGAGAAGTGTTTCAATACCAATAAGTATATATTTCTCAAACAAAAATTTAAGACTATTTTCATCATAAATTCCTTTTTTTCTCAGGTAAAGATTATTCCAGGTATCTATTATTTTTATTATACCACTCATTATATCAATCAGGAAATTATTACTTAGTAAGATACAAAATTTTTCTATATCGTTTAAGTATTGTTGTTATCAGAAATAAAAATAGATAATTGTTCATTATGTTTGTACAATGAAAATAATCAAATACTATAAAACCATTATTTATCTCATTTTAATGAGCTACTTATTATTCTCCCCGGGTAGTGCATTACCTAAAACAAGTTTAATTGAAATTCCTCACTCGGACAAGGTAATACATTTCTTTATGTTTTTTGGTTTTGTTGTTTTTTGGCTCAATGACTCCAGAAATAACTCAAAAATAATAATCTTTATGGTATTGTTTTTCTCAATCTGTTTTGCTGCAATAAGTGAATTAATTCAACACTATTACATTGCAGGAAGAACAGGCAATGTCTACGATTTTCTCTCAGATTTTGCAGGACTGTTATCCGGATTATTAGTATACTTCTACATATGGAAAAAATTCATGGATAAAAAAACAAAATACACCTTGTAACAAATTAAACACATGGAATTTTCCTAATCCTTCTTTCATGCCGACCTCCTTCAAAACCAGTTGATAAGAAAACTTCTACTATATCCTTAGCTTCCTGTTCAGAAATAAATCTCGCAGGTAATGCAATTATATTAGCATCATTATGTAACCTGGCCAGCTCTGCTATTTTAGTATTCCAACATAATGCAGAACGTATTCCCTGGTGCTTATTAACTGTTATATTAATTCCATTACCGCTTCCACATATTGAAATTCCAAATTTGTATTCTCCCTTTTCAACCATTTCAGCAAGTTTGTGCGCATAATCAGGATAATCAACACTAGCTGGTTCATAGGGTCCAAGATCCTTTATTTCATAGTTTTTAGCTATGAAATAATCAACCAATACCTTTTTTAATTCATATCCCGCATGATCACTAGCAATTACAATATTCATAACCATTTTATTTTGTTTTCGAATTTAGAAAAAAAGTTTGATCGAATTACTATGAACAAGCTTTAAAAAATCGTTGTTTATTTATTGTTAATAGAATAATGTAATTTCTGAAAAAAAAGTCTTGACATTTAAAAAGAAAAAATATATGCATCGAGAATTATTAAAAGTCAATAGAAATCTTAGATTAGTTTTTCTAAATTATCAGCCTATTTGTTAACACTATATTGTTGTTTATAAGTCAGGTTTTTTTTAGCACTAAAGCTATCAACAATATGTTAATTAGATTGAGAAAATAATGATTTTCAGTAATTTTGTATTCTAATATTGTGTTAATTGTATTGTTGAAGATCTATTACTTATTTAAAAGCAATAAATTAGCTTTGATTTTTTTAACAATATCAACAGCCTATTATTATCATCATTAATTTTAAATAAATAACTATAATAATTATATATGTTTAATACGGATGACATTAAAAAATTTGGTTTTCTAAATATAAAAATTGATGAAAATATTAATTTACATAAAGAGATCAGGAATTTATGTAAAGAAAAAAATGCAGTTATATTGGGGCATTTTTATCAAACAGGAGATATTCAGGATGTTGCAGACTTTATAGGAGATAGTTTGGCATTAGCACAAAAAGCTGCTTCTACTACAGCTGATATAATTTTATTTAGTGGTGTTCATTTTATGGCAGAAACTGCTAAGATTCTTTCTCCTGAAAAGAAGGTATTATTACCCGATTTAAATGCCGGATGTTCCTTAGCTGATAGTTGCCCACCAGATGAGTTTAAGAAGTTTATAGAAAAATATCCGGATCATACTGTAATTAGTTATGTTAATACAACTGCTGAAATAAAAGCTCTTACTGATATAATATGTACTTCAACAAATGCTTTGCAAATTGTTGAAAGTATTCCAAAAGATAAGAAAATTATTTTTGCTCCGGATAGAAATCTTGGTAACTATATAAAAAGTCAAACTGGAAGAGAAATGATTATTTGGGATGGTGCATGTCATGTACATGAAGAATTTTCTTTAGAAAGAATACTAGAATTAAAAAATGAAAATCCTAAAGCTAAAATTATAGCTCATCCGGAATGTCAAAAACCTATTCTGTTAGTATCTGAATTTATTGGAAGCACAGCGGCTTTATTAAATTTTGTTCAAAAAGATGATGGAAAATGTTATATTGTAGCAACTGAATCAGGTATTTTGCATCAAATGATTAAGAAATGTCCTGATAAAAGATTCATTGCAGCTCCTCCGAAAGATTCAACTTGTGCATGTAATGATTGTAATTTTATGAAATTAAATACTTTAGATAAAATTTATAATGCTTTAAAATATGAACAGCCTGAATTATTAATGGAAGAAGAATTAAGAAAAAAGGCTGAATATTCTATTAGAAGAATGTTGGAAATATCTGAAAGACTTGGTTTATAAATGAAAAGCAAACTTATTATAATAATACTATTGGGATGTGCCTATATATCTTTGTTCGGACAAAAAGATATTAATCCAAATGGTTATAATAAAATATTTTATCCGAATGGAAGTCTGCAAAGTGAAGGCCGATTAGTTAATGGTAAGCCTGAAGGTTATTGGAGAAATTATTATCCAACTGGTGTTTTAAAGTCTGAAGGGTCAAGGAAAAATAATTTATTGGATAGTATCTGGATATTCTATTCTATAACAGGCGATACGATATCTAAAATTCACTATCTAAATGGTAAAAAAAACGGATATAGTATTGAGTTCTTTGCAAACGCAAAAAATCCCTTGTATAAGCATAATATTAATTTAAAAGAACTTTATGTAAACAATAGAAAGGAAGGTAAAAGTTTTTATTATTATGAAGATGGAAAAATTAAAGAAGTTTGTAATTATGAGAATAACTTAAAAGAGGGTGAAGCAATTGAATATGCTGAAGATGGTAGAGTAATATCTATTAAAAAGTATCGGAAGGGTACTTTAGTAGATCGAGAGAAAGTAAACCGATTTACCGAAGATAATCGAAAAAATAAGGTTTGGAAAGAGTTTTATCCGAATGGTAAACTTAAAAGTGAAGCCTACTTTAAAAATGGCGTATTAGATG
>JBDMZA010000300.1:0-4853 GCA_039770155.1 Clostridiales bacterium | reverse complement strand
CTACTAAAAATGGTGGAACTATGCATACTGCGAATTTTACAAAGAAATATGGAAAAAAACTTTTATGTGTAAAATTTCCAAAGAATGAAGGCGAATTTTATCAAAGAAGTGGAAATAATAAATTATTAAAAGATAGTGATACAATACCAATTGAAAATATAACATCTTTAAATAATTTTCTAAGGGATAATAAAAAATAAAATTCTGCTGGTTCAACAGAGTTTCAAAAAAGAGATGACTAGTTTATTTTATGATGTTCATTAATTTGAAGCTGCTTGATTCTATATGATATAATACGCCTAAGGAGAGCCTAAAAAATAATACCGAATTCTTTTCGTCTGAAGTTCCCTTAAACCGTGCGAATTCATACTCGAGAATTAGAGTTTATTTTTTGGATATCCCTAAGAGGGCATAAAAATTGTATCTTATGGAGAATTGAAATGGATTTTTTATCAGGAGTTGTTGAGAGAATAACTTATGAAAATGAAGAAAATGGATTTAGTGTTATAAAAATAAAATCTAAAGGATTTACTGATTTAGTTACTATTGTAGGAAGTTTAGCAGGAGTAAATGTAGGTTCTGTAATAAATATGAATGGTATTTGGAAAAATAATAGTAAATACGGAAAACAGTTTGTTGTTGAAAGCTTTAAAGAGGAAATACCTGCAACAATATATGGAATACAAAAGTATCTTGGAAGTGGTTTGATTAAAGGAATTGGACCTAAATTTGCAAAAAGCATAGTAAAATATTTTAAGGAAGAAACAATTGAGATTATTGAGAATAAGCCAAATAAACTTTTAGAAGTGGAAGGAATAGGACAAAAGAGACTAGATATAATAATTTCAGCATGGAATGACCAAAAGGAAATAAAAAATGTTATGATCTTTCTACAAAGCAGTGGAGTTTCAACTACTTTTGCTGTTAAGATATATAAACAGTATGGAACAGATAGTATTAAAATTGTAAAGGAAAATCCATATAGATTGGCTGATGATATTTGGTGAATAGGTTTTAAAACTGCTGATAAAATAGCTGAAAATTTGGGATTTGAAAAGGATTCTCCACAAAGAGCTCAAGCTGGAATAGTATACTGCTTGAATGAGTTGACAGGTGATGGTCATTGCTATTTAGATAGAGATAATTTAGTTTTTATTGCAAAAGAAATACTATATGATGAAGATGATAAGAATAAAAATGATAATATACTTAATGATTCAATGGATACTTTAGTTCAAACAAAAAAGCTTATAAAAGATGACAATAGAATATATCTACCTGTTTTCTATTACTGTGAAATAGGTGTAGCAAAAAAGTTAGTAGAAATTTTAAATGGAAAATCAAAAAAAAATATTGAAAATTTGGATTCTATTTTAAATAAATTTCAAAGTAGGTATAAGATAGATTTTGATAAATATCAGATAAAAGCTATAAAAACAGCAGTAAATTCTAAATTTATGATTTTAACAGGTGGACCTGGGACTGGTAAAACAACTACAACAAAAGCAATAATTAAAATTCTTTCAATGTCAGGTTTGAAATTTTTACTTGCAGCTCCTACAGGAAGAGCAGCAAAAAGATTAACTGAGACTACTAAAATGGAAGCTAAAACAATTCACAGACTATTAGAATTTTCTCCTTCTGAGGGATATAAAAGAAATGAAAAAAATTTTTTGGAATGTGATGTTTTAATAATAGATGAATCCTCAATGATTGATATTATTCTAATGTATAATTTATTAAAAGCAGTACCATTACAGGCTACTGTTGTTTTAATAGGAGATGTAGATCAATTACCATCAGTAGGTCCTGGTAATGTATTAAAAGATATAATCAAATCTAAAGTAATAAATGTTGCAAAATTAGAAAAGATATTTAGACAAGCTGCAAACAGTACAATAATCTTGAATGCTCATAGAATAAATAAAGGTGAGTTTCCTTTTTTAAATACTAAAAAAACAAGTGATTTTTTCTATATTGAAGAAGAAGATCCTAAAAGAATTTTAGAAATTATAAAAGGATTATGTAAAAAAAGGTTACCCGATTATTATGGGGTTGACCCTATCAATGATATTCAAGTTTTATGTCCAATGCAGAAAGGAGAAACAGGAGTTGTTAATGTAAATACAGCACTTCAGGAAACTTTAAATAATAATGATATAAAAATAAATTATTTGGGCAATACATATAAAATTTATGATAAAGTTATGCAAATTAAAAATAATTATGATAAAAATGTATTTAATGGAGATATAGGCAGAATAAGAAGTATAAATCTTGAAGATAAGAAAATAGAAGTTAAGTTTGATGAAAAAGAGGTAATATATGATCAAACAGAATTAGATGAATTAATTTTGTCATATGCTGCAACTATTCATAAGAGTCAGGGAAGTGAATTTAAAATTGTTATTGCACCTTTTTCTACTCAACATTTTATGATGTTACAAAGGAATTTATTATATACATGTATTACAAGAGCAAAAAAAGTGCTTGTTCTTATTGGTACGGTGAAGGCAATATCCATGGCTGTAAAGAATAATAAAGTAACAAAAAGAAATACACGTTTATCTGAAAGAATAATAATTGAAAGTGAAGTTTCAACAAACTTATCCACAGATAAAAATTAATAAACTAAGTTATACACAATGTTATCCACATTATCCACAGGGTAAATTATTAACAATCAACATACATGTGAATAAAATGTTGATAACATTGTGTATATTTAAAAAAAGTATTTGAAATATATTTTTAATGATTTTAATTATTTTATTTAGTAAGAATTTATTACATAATCGAAATAATTAAAGTATAATAGTAAAGTATATTTAAAAAAGTTCTTTTTTTGGATATCCCTAATCAACTTTTTTTAAATTCAATAAGATATTGATATTTCTAGAAAAAAGTTGTTTTATGAAATTTTTGGTTATGTTTTGATTAATCACAAAATTTTAGTGATTTTCAAATTGAAAGAATGAAATTTTATTTTGAAAAAATTAAATATATTTAGTAAAATAATAATTACTCAAAAGAGAAATTTTCATTATTTTACATGAAAGGGGCTTTGATTCATATGAAATTCATAATTAGCGGTAAACACATTAATGTAACAGATGCTTTGAAAGAAAAAATTAAAAAGAAATTGGGTAAGGTAGGTAAATATTTTAGCGAAAGTACAGAAGCCCAAGTAACTATGAGTGTCGAGAAAGTTAGGCAGATAATTGAAGTTACGATACATTATAATGGAGTTGTTTTCAGAGCTGAAGTTGCAACTGATGATATGTATTCATCTATTGACAAAGCAGTGGATATTTTAGAAAGGCAAATTAGAAAGAATAAGACACGATTAGAAAAGCGATTACATAAGGATGCATTTAAATCTATTGAAGATTCTGAAAATGAACAAAGTGCTATTGAAGAAGAACATAATTATGAAGTCGTAAAATCAAAAAAGTTTGCTATTAAACCCATGACAGTTGAAGAAGCAATACTGCAAATGAATTTAGTTGGACATGAGTTTTTTGTTTTTTCAAATGCTGATACTAAAGAAGTGAATGTTGTTTATAAAAGAAAAGATAATAATTACGGACTAATAGAACCAGAGTTTTAATTTTTATAAGGAAACAATTTTATTTAAAAGAACTATATAATTAAGACTTGAGTTAGGGATATCCAAAAAATAAATTCTAATTTTTGAGTGTGAATTTCTAATATTTAGTAGAATTTCAGATGAAAAGAATTTGATATTATTTTTTAGGTTATCCTTAGAAATAAATTTTTGATATAATAAATGCCGTGATATTATTTAGAAAATAAAAAAGTAAATTTTAAATTCTAGATTGAAAAATTTAGAATTTAAATATTATTTTTGGATTTTCTAAAATGTCGGGCATTTTTTATTTTTGGAGGGATAAATTTGGACTATTTGGATGGGTTAAATGATAAGCAAAAAGAAGCAGTTTTGCATGATAAAGGTCCTTTACTTATATTAGCAGGCGCAGGAAGTGGAAAAACAAGAGTACTTACTCACAGAATTGCTTATCTTGTAAATAACAGGCTTGTAAGACCATATAATATTCTTGCTATTACATTTACAAATAAAGCCGCAAAAGAAATGAAAGAAAGATTAAATAATCTTTTAGAAGAATATTCATCAGGGATATGGATAAATACTTTTCATTCTGCATGTTTAAGAATATTGAGAAGAGAAATAGAAAAAATAGGTTATGATAAAAATTTTGTTATATTTGATACAGCAGACCAAAAAACACTTATAAAAGATTGTCTTAAAGAACTTGATATAAATGAAAAAAATTATCCTGTAAAACAGGCTATTTATACTATTAGTAATGCTAAAGACGAGTTAATTGATTGTAAAAGATTTGAAAAAATTTATCAATCTGATTATAAAATGTCAAAGTTTGCATCAATTTATACATTATATCAAAAAAAATTAAAACAATATAATGCAGTGGATTTTGATGATATTATAATAAAAACGATTCAACTTTTTAATGATAATCCTGATGTGTTAGATTATTATCAAAATAAATTTCAATATGTGTTGGTTGATGAATATCAAGATACAAATACGGCTCAATACAGTTTAATAAGTATGCTTTCTAAAAAATATAAGAATCTTTGTGTCGTTGGTGATGACGACCAGTCTATATATGGATGGAGAGGTGCTAATATAAGAAATATATTAGACTTTGAAGTAGAGTTTAAAGGTTGTAAAACTATAAAATTAGAGCAAAATTATAGATCAACAAGTGTTATTTTAGAAGCCGCAAATGAAATTATAAAAAATAATATTAGTAGAAAGTCTAAAGTACTTTGGACAGATAAAGATG
>JBDMZA010000299.1:0-4700 GCA_039770155.1 Clostridiales bacterium | reverse complement strand
TTATTTGCAAGTGAAAAAATAAGATAACTTGAAATTAAAAAAACTATACATATGATTATTAATTTTTTTTTCATATTAAATTTCTAATGAAAATGTATATATTATACATTTTCAGAATCAACCTCCTAAAATTTAAAATCTAATAATATAAATATCTGGATTTGTTTTTAAATATTTATTAAAAACTGCAATGAGTATACAATTAATATAAGATTTTAAATGAATTTAAAATCTTACCTGTATTTAAATCCCACACTTTTATCGTTTCATCATCAGATCCAGAAACAATTTTATTATCTGATATCGCTACGCTGTTAACAGATTTTGTATGCTCTTCTAATGTGTTCAAAAGTTTTCCAGACTCCAAATCCCATATTTTTATTGTTTTATCATCAGATCCAGAAACAATTTTATTTCCTTCTACTGCTATACTATCAATAGAATCCGAATGTCCTGTTAATTCATTTAAAAGTTTACCTGTCTCTAATCCCCATATTTTTACTGTTTTATCATCGGAACCAGAAATGATTTTGTTCCCTTCTACTGCTATGCTTCCAATATAAGAATAATGATCAGTTAACAAAGCTACTGGCTCACCTGTATAAAATTCTAAAAGCATATCATTATCAACACCGGCAATAAATCCATCCTTTACTAATGCAAAACTGTAAATAAAATCAGAATGCTCAATTGTTTTTAAGAGCTTACCTGTATTTAAATCCCACGTTTTTATTGTACAATCATTTGAACAAGAAAAAATTTTATTGTCTTTTACTTCTATACTTTGAACAGCTCCTGAATGACCCTCTAGTGTATTTAAAAGTTTTCCAGATTTTAAATCCCATATCTTTATTGTTTTGTCAGCGGACCCTGAAATAATTTTATTACCTTCTATAAATATACTATAAACTGAATCCAAATGACCATTTAATGTATTTAAAAGTTTTCCTGTATTTATATCTTGAATTTTTATTGTACTATCACAAGAACCAGAGATAATTTTATCATCTTCTATTGATATGCAATAGATAAAATTTGGTTCACTCATATTTTTTGATAATTTGATAGAAGCTTTCTTTTCTTCTTGTTTTTGAAAAAACATAATTACTATTATTGCAATAATAACTAAAATTAATAATAAATAGTATATTATGTTTTTACTTTCTTTTTTCATATCTTTTTTTTTCATTGTTTCTCCAATTATAAAATTATTTTATTATTCCAAATAATGTATTACTAATTACACAGTTCTAATAATTATAATCAAAACAGCTAATTTGTTGGATATCCCTTAGTAATATTATGGTCTTGCTATTATTTTTTCTTTCTATTTTCACTTTTTTTCTATTTAAATATTTGTTATATTTGTAAATTTTGTGGTCTAACATCAATTTTATGACCTTCAATAATATAACCAAAAATCTTTACAAATATACCAACTAGTATGGAAAAAAAAATTACTTGAATAACATATTTTTTCATAATAAATTTACCTAATTCCTAAAAATTGTTTAAATTGATTTACATAATTTTTTGATACTTCCACTTCTTTTTTTGAATCTTCAAATTTTAATAATAAACGCCTATTAAACCATGGTATAATTCTTACAACATTATCAATATTTATGATATAAGATTTACTAATACGAATAAAATTTGAATTTGGTAGCTTGTTTTCCAGTTGATATAATTTATATTTTACTTGGAATACATCAAAAGAAGTATGGCAGTGAACATTAGAGTTTTGAGATTCAAAATACAAGATTTTTTCAAAATCAATCATACAATACTCATCGTTTTGTAATCCAACAATTTTTGTATATGAAATATTTGGTGAAAGTATAGTTAGTATTTTTACCAATCCTTTAATATCATTTGAATTAAATACGATACATGGATTAAATTTATTATGCAAACCTTCTTCAACAATAAATATATCAGCATCCTGGAATAATTCAATATGTAATGACTCGATTTCTTTAATTATATTATTTCTAATCTTGTCATTACAAATAAGCCCTAATTTCATAAATAAGCTCCTTGACTTTCATCTATAACTTTTTATTTCTTATATCTCTTCTTATGAAAAAAATAACGGTAATTAAAACTATTATAACACAATAAACAAAATACCTTCCTGCTTTATTGTAAATGGTATCTATACCTTTAATTGGGATATTAGCAGTTTTTGGCCATGGGATTGCAATGCTTGGTCCAAGTATTGCAGCTTTTATTATATTAAAATATGTAATAAAAGTACCTTTGCCAAAATGGAAATGGAGCAAGATAAAGTATTATATTTTTATTTTATTATTTTTTGGACTTAGTTGGTCTTTACCAGGAATTATTGGCGTAATGTTTAAAAATTTTGAGTTTAATATCCCAGAATATATGATTATATATATGATTTTTTATTTTTTTATTATTCCATTTGCTGGGATAGGTGAGGAGTTTGGTTGGAGTACTTTTTTATTAACATATCTACCTAAATATGTTAGTAAAACAAAGGCGATTATTATAGCTGGCTCTTTAAGGGGATTATGGCATTTACCAGTTTTAATTGGTTATCCAGTATATATGGCGATTAATGGTGAAAAAACATTTTTTGAAATTATAATAATGATTTTTGCCTATAGTGCTTTATTAGTAATAACAAATATTATATTTAGTTCTGCTTTTTCTATTATTTGGTTTCAAACCAATAGTACTCCATTAGTTGGTTGGGAGCATCTTACATATGATTTAACTAGAGATTTTTCCCTATTGTTAATACTAGGATATGTAAATGATGGAATATTCAGAATAATAGTTCAAGTACCATTTTATATAATTGGTATTGTTTTCTTATTTAAACTTTTTTACAATGAAAAAAGGGTGAAATATGGTGAAAAATAAAATTGGAGATATTAAATACATGAAAAAGACAATAAGCTTACTATTAATTTTTATAATTTAGGTGATAATAGAAAAATTGAAAATAAAAGATGTAAAGTAAAGTATACAAAATGAACATAAAAAGAATGTTTATGTTTAATAAAAAGGATTAAAACGTAGTAAAAAAAGTGAATTTATGCAGCTAATTCTAATAAATCATTTGTTGAAGGAGTTAACATAATATTTAAAGTAGAAGTTATTTTGCTGCCTTTATTAGTTAAAGTATATTTACGTTGATTGCTAAATTCTTTGATTATACCATGTTCACGAAGTAATCTGAGATTTCTAGAAATTTTAGATTATAATTTTTTGCCAGTCATATTATTAACTCATGAATTTGAAACAAGATCTTTTTGTAGGGCTTTGTTTGTGATGAATTATACATTGTGATAAATATTAGAGATGGATTTTAATAGAGCTAAGTCTTTGACAGTAATATCAAGAGCACGAATTTTTTTAGATTTTATGAGAAAAGGTTTTGCTATAGGAGAAATTAAAGAATTAATAGGTATAATAACAATATAATATTTTTAAACATTTTTGTTATAAATGCTACTGTATTATATTCTATTGGATTAATATATATACAATATTTTTCAATTGTATCTGTTTAACTTTTTTTATGATAATATACTTGTACTATAGTTTTAAAAAGCAAATTCTTATTTATTCTTATTTTTAAAGATTTTAGGGTATAATTATTAAAAATTTCTATAAAATTGAGGGAACAATGGCAGATATTAATATTAGTTTTATAATTTCATTGATGATAATAGGATTGGGATATATTTCGAAAAAAACTAAAATAGTCAAGGAAAGTGATGGAGAAGGAATTGCCAGAATTATTTTTAATTTCACATTACCAGCTTTAGTCTTAACTGCATTTAGTAACGTAAAGATAGATGTTTCACTGTTATTATTGCCAGTAATTAATATACTTTTTGCTCTTTTTATGACATTTATCGGAATGTTTTTATTCAAAAACATGAATATAAGAGATAAAGGTATGTCAATTATGCTAATTGCTGGTTTTAATATTGGTTTATTTGCATATCCAATAATTGAAATGATTTGGGGGAATGAAGGATTAAAATATTTTGGAATGTTTGATGTTGGAAATGCTTTTATTGTTTTTGGTACAAATTATATTATTGCAAATATATATTCAAATAGCATGGGTGAGAAAATTGATTATAAAAAAATATTAAAAAAAGTTTTTACTTCCATACCTTTTTTAACTTATATACTGGCTTTATTTATGGCAGTATTTCAACTTAGTTTACCAGGGATTTTAAAGAATATGGTACTTATAATTTCAAAAGCAAATATGCCTTTATCACTAATTTTGTTGGGTATATATTTAACCTTTAATCTAAATAAAGAAAATATAAAAAAAATGCTTAAAATTCTTATGATAAGATATGGTTTTGGTATAGTTTTTGGAGTTTTAATGTTTTTAATCTTTCCTTTTGGGGAATTATTTAGAATTACTCTTCTACTGGGTTTAATAATGCCAATTAGTCTTGCTGTTATTCCTTATTCAGTTGAATTTAACTATGATAAAAGTTTCGTAGGTACAATTAATACATTTACTATAATTATAAGCTTTTTACTTATATGGTTAGGTACGTTTTATATAACTTCTTAAATAAAACTTATAAACCTTATTTGTAATTCTGGTATGTATATTATAAATTAATATACTAAGGAGAACCTAAAAAATAATACCAAATTCTTTTCGTCTGAAGTTCGCTTAAATCATGCGA
>JBDMZA010000298.1:0-7393 GCA_039770155.1 Clostridiales bacterium | reverse complement strand
ACTAAATGCAGCTTTTAATTCTTTAGTAATTGTATCCTCAGAGTAAAATGTAAACATTGATTCTGTATATTGACTATTGATTACTTTTTTAATTCCTGATATTTTTTTAATATTATTGACTTGATCATTAGTATAGCCAATATCTTTTTGATTATTACTCTCTACAAAAATTTTATAATCGCCTAATAAATGTTCATCTAACATATTTTTTTGACTGATATTGTAGGTATAAAAAGTGAACACAATATATAACACAATACCTAAACTTAACGAAAAAATAGTTACAATTGTCTTTTTTTTATTTCTCCATATATTTCTATATGCCATGTTTCCACTATATCCAAATATTTTTCGAATTATATAGTTGCTTTTTTTTCTAATTGTAGTATTATCTCTAATAATTATATTACTATTGTTTAAAGCCATCATTGGAGAAACCTTTGAAGCAAAAATAGCTGGTCTTAATGTAGCAATCAAGACAGTAATTAATCCAATTATTGCTGCCATAGATAAAATACCACCGTTTATAATCATCTTATCTAATTGTATTGTAGTTATTGAATTAACCAAGCCTATTAAAGATTTTGAAATTATAATTCCAATTATTAAGCCTAGTGGAATAGCTATGCTACTTAAAACTACTGCTTCTCCCAATACAATTCTTTTAATATGTTTTGGTGATGCTCCTATAGCTCTTAACATACCAAATTGTCGGATTCTTTCAAGTACAGATATATAAAATATATTATATATAATTGCTACAGAAGCAATTATTATTATTACTATTAACAAAATTAAAGCATAATTTGGTTTTTCACTTTCGCCTAAATCCTCAAGTAATGGTTCATTAAATGTTATATTCTTGTTATTTATGTCTAATTCTTCTTGGATTTGTTTTGTCGTTTTTAGTATAGATAAATCTCTTTTAACTTTTACTTCTGCTTCATATACATAAAATTCTTCTGGCAGGAATTTATGTACTGTTTTTTGTGCTACAAAACCCTGATACGAACTAATTATATTAGAGTAATTGAAATTTTTTACTATTCCAACTAGTACAAATTCTTCGTTAGTTATTATACTATCTCCTTTAGAATCACTTGTTTTAATTGGTAATAATATTTTCTGTCCTATCTGCCAATCATGATTCATTTCATTTATAGCCCATTCTTCCATAATTATTTCATTATCATTAATAGGATATCTTCCTGAAAGTAATTCTACGTTTTTCATCTTTAACAATGTTTCATCATATGCATTTATAAGAACTTCTATATCTTTATCTGGTATAGAATAAGTACCAAAGTGAATAGATGTACCGACTTTTTCCAACCTAGTATCTTCTTTAATTTTTTTAACTATTTCATTATTTAAATTATGGTAAGATGCATGATAATCTCCTGTGAGACTTGTAGTATTTTCTATTAATGCCTTATTAAGACTTTCGTTAATGCTTCCTACTGATACTAACAATCCTACTGATAATACTATCCCTATAACTGTCAAAAAATACTTTTTAAATTGTTTTTTAAAATATTTTGGCACTAATTCCATATAACTTTTCATCATTTCACCACCATATCATTTATTACATTTCCATCTTCAAGTGTAATAATTCGGTCTGCCAGAGATGCTACTTTTTCATCATGTGTTATCATTACAAGCGTTTGTTTATATTTTTTTATAGTTCTTCTTAATAACTCTAAAACTTCTTTACTTGTTTTTGAATCTAAATTACCAGTTGGTTCATCAGCCAATATAATAGAAGGTTTATTTGCTAAAGCTCGTGCTATTCCAACTCTTTGTTGCTGTCCACCTGATAATTCATTAGGCAAATGATGTATTCTATCTTTTATCCCAAGAAATTCAATTAATTCTCCTATATATTGCTTATCAACAATATCTCCTTCAAATGTTAAAGGCAGTGTAATATTTTCCTCCACCGTCAACACAGGTATTAAATTGAAAAATTGAAAAATAAATCCTATATTTCTTCTTCTAAGTTCAGATAATTTGTTTTCTGATAATATAAATATTTCTTTACCATCAATTATTACTTTACCTGATGTAGGTGTATCTAAACCTCCTATCAAATGTAACAATGTACTTTTTCCTGAACCGCTCTCTCCTATTATTGCAGTAAATTCACCATTGCTAATTGTAATATTTGTAGGTTGCAATGCTTTAACTATGTTTTCTCCTTCTCCATAAGTTTTTGATAATCCCATAGTTTTAAGTATCATACTATACACTCCTCTACACTTTGCAAATTCTCTTTATGTATTGTTTATTGTATTGCATAATTATAAACTTTTTATAAAGTTTTGATAAATTAATAAAACCTGAATTATTCATTATATATTTTGAATAATTCAGGTTTGTCATTAATAGTATTTTACTCATGGATATTAAAACTTACACTAACTATTCCGCCTCCTGCCACACTATTTGATACATCAATATTTCCACCATGCTTTTTGCATAAAACATTAGCAATATGTAAACCAAGACCTATATGTTTAGTTGATAAATCTCTTTTACTTTTATAAAAAGGGTCTAAAACATTCTTAATTTCTTCAGAATCAAAACCTTTTCCATCATCTGTTATTTTTATAAAAATAAACTTGTTTTCACAAAACATTTCTATTTTAATATTTTTATTTGCATATCTCATAGAATTAGATATAATATTATCCAAAACTCTTTTAACTAATTCAGGGTCAAAATATAATTTTTTTCTTATATCATATTTCTTAATTATAAGTTTTTTATTATTCTTTTCAACAAGTACTGTATAATTTTTGCTAATATCATTAATAAACTTATTTATATCAACCTCAAAAATACAAGGTTCTATATCATCTAACTTCTCAAGAGCATTTATGTTATTTACATAATCCTCGATTCTTTCTAGATTATTCCCTATTAATTCAACAGTACTCTTTAATTTGCTTATATTTATTCCACTAGATATATTTTTATTAATCATATATATATGACCCTTTATTATTGTAAGGGGGGTTCTTAAATCATGAGAAAATGATCTATACATTCTTGTTTTTTCTTCTTTTGTTTTACATTCTACTTGTTGTCTGTAAAGAATTTCTTTCCTCATTTTTTCAAAACCTTCACATAGACTACCCATTTCATCATTGGTATTATATAAAATACTAAAATCCAAATCTTTATTTGCTATTCTTTCTAAGCCTATCATCATCATAGTTAAAGGTTTTTTTAATTTGGTATTATAAAAAACAAATGAAATTAGTATCATAACCAAACTAAAAATAATTATAGGACTTAAATATAAAATATCTTGTATAAAAAAAATAATTTTCTTTTGAGTTTTTGTTATATTATTGTTTGTATTTGTTCTTTCTATATGCATTGTTCCATTTTCTGACACATAAATATAATTAGTATTTCTATATTTTTCACCTATATTAGAAAAAGTCAATATTATTACACTTATGAGTAATGCAATTAAAATACCAATAATTGTTAATATAAAGAAAGCTTTTTTTATTGAAATATTTACATACCATTTCTTTATCTTACCCATTTATATCCCACTCCCCATATAGTTTCAATATAATCAAAGTGTGATTTTTTTGCAATTTTTGATCTTATTCTTTTTATATGTTCTGCGATAACACTGCTTTCACCTTCTGCATCATATCCCCAGATTTTCTCATATATATGTTCTTTATTAAAAACATTTCCTGCATTTTTAGATAATAATTCTATAATCTCAAATTCCTTTTTAGTAAATAGAATTTTATCATTTTTTACATAAAGGATATGTTCTTCATAGTCAATAGTTATTTCTTTAAATGATTTTCTACATAAGCTAGTATTCTTTCGACTTTCTCTTCTTAAGTGGGCTTTTACTCTTGAAGCTAATACTTCTAAATTAAAGGGCTTTATTACATAATCATCTCCACCGACTCTGAATCCTTCTATTTTATCCCTATCATCAACACGTGCTGTTAGAAAAATTATAGGAGCATTAACTTGGTTTCTAATAATCTCACACACTTCAATTCCATTGTAATCTGGCATATTTATATCTAACAAAATAATATCTGGAGATTTTTTTACTTTTTTAATAGCATCAGTTCCATTGTAGGCTGTTAAAACTTGATAGTTTTCATTCTCAAAAAATTCCCTCATAAAAGATACTATATCCTTTTCATCATCAACAATTAATATTTTGTACATATTTCACCCTTAATTCAATTTATATTTTTTAAATTCATAAGTTTATAGTGATTTCCTTTTACAGATGTGTAAAAGAGTATTAATCTATGCTAAAATAATAAAAATATTATTTTGATAATAGTATAAGCCAAAAACCCTGCTCACTCAATAGCTATATCTAACAATTAAAACTGGCAACCAGCTAATTAACAAAAACTATAAAAGTAATTGGAATTTTGTAATTTTTTTCAAATATTTTAAATTGAATCAAAAACTTATTTTAGATTTTTATATGTAATTCAATAAAAATTATAATTACAGCAAATAAATATAAATTAAAAAAGTATTTAGGGATATCCAAAAAATAAACTCAAATTTTCGAGTATGAATTCACATGATTTAAGCGAACTTCAGACGAAAAGAATTTGGTATTATTTTTTGATTCTGCCTTAGACAAATTAAAAATCTATATACTTCTTTAATTATTTCTAAAATTTTTTTAAACTTTATTAAATTGTAATATCTAACCCACTCTAAATATATTAATTATACGTAGTTTATAAATATAATACATTATAGAAAGGAATTTTATATAATGAAAAAAAAAATATCTCTTTTGCTAGTTTTAGTTGGTTTGTTAATCGGTTCTTTTTTTATCCAGGTTTTGTTTGCTGGTTCTGAAAATGCATTAGAAGAAGTTAACAAGGTTCATTCTGGAGAAATAACATACTATGGTCCTGATTCAAATAATCCTATACCTGCTGATTCTATTTTTGTAGGAATAGATAATAATGCGGCAAATTGTGGTGGATATGTAGGTGATGATCTTGAACCTACAAGAAATTACTGTGCTATGAACGATATTGATTTAAGGAATCTACAACTTATGGGTGGTTATATTGAAATAACTGGAGCTAATGGCAAAGAAACTTTTATGATAGTTGATAAATTACCTGTACAAATTAGTGGTAATGTTGATATCTATAGTGAAATAAATTTTAATAAAGTTGCAAATTCATTCGATGGAAGAGTAGAGGCAACCTGGAAAATAGTTTCTAACCCATTTGGTGGAATGATAGAATTTAGATTTGAAAAGGGAAGTACTGAAGATTGGGCAAATTTGCAAATTTTTAATCATACCTATCCTATATCAAAAGTTGAATTTAAAAATTCGATTGGAACATATGAAACTATGACAAGAGCATTTGATGGAGGTAATTTTTTCAAAGGATTAAATATGGGTAAAGGTCCATATACAATTAGATTAACTGATATCTATGGTCAAATCATTGAAGAAAATGGAGTAAACTTACAATCTTCAGCAAAACAAAAAGGTATAGGTAATTTTCCAATAAAAACAACTAATAGCAACAGCACATCAACTTATCTTACAACTCCTTCTAAAAACCCTACCCCAACAAATGATAATTTAATAACTGAACCTATTTCAACCATAACTTCATCAACAAAAAAATATAATACAACAAATACTTCAATTAATTATTCAACTTGGAAATCCAATAAAAGTTATACTATGGGTGATTTAGTTGAATATAATGGAGTTATTTACAAATGTATAATGTCTCAAAGTCATGCTTCGCCAGATTGGAATCCTGAAAATACAAAATTTGTATTATGGATAGAAAATTAAATCAGTTATTTTTCTAAAAATTCCATAAAACAGTGAAATTTATCAATCGAAAAATCTAATTTATTTTTAGCCTATATGAATATAATTTTCTTTTAGATTTTTATTTTTTTTTAGTATAAGGCAGAATCAAAAATTTCATAAGACAATTTTTTTCTGAAAATATCGATGATTTAACAAATTTTCAAAAAAAGTTGACTAGTTTATTTTTTGATTCTGCCTAACTTTAACAAATTTCTGTTTAAATTATTAAATGGAGAAATTTGACGATATTATATGTTTTTTGATAGTGGTAATTGAATTTCAAAAGCAACACCAGTATGAGTATTATAAGCATGTATGGTACCATTATGACCGATAATAACACGGTGAACAATGGATAATCCTAAACCAAAATTTCCATCTTCATCTTTTTTATAAGCATCAAACAAACTATTTGGTTGATCGACACTAAAGGATGATCCATCATTTTCAATAACTATTTTTAATATTTCTTCTTTTGACATACAAATATTAATGATGGTTGAAGCGTAACGTACCTGATTCTCAAATAAATTTTCAAAGGCAATGACCAGTGAATCTGTATCACCTTGAATTTCAACGGGTAAAAGATTTAATTGAAACTCTAAATTAGAATTTAAGATTTTACACTTTTGAATAAGGCTATTGAGAAGGCGATCCAATCGGATATCGTCTTTTTTCTCACTATATTCTAAGGTGTGATCTATAGTGTTTAAAGTTAGCAACTGTTTGATTCTTCTTTCTAGTTTTTCAGATTCACCTTTGATAATACCAGCGATGTGTTCATTAGAATCTATGTTGATTTTATCAATTATAGCTTGTGCATAACCTTTTATAATCATAACAGGAGTTTTTAAATCATGAGATGTTGATTGAAGAAACTTTCTGTCACGTTCATCAGCAGTTTTAAGGGCTGTACGCATTGTATCTAAATCTTTTGTAAGGTTGGCAAAATCTTTTGTATTATATATTGGTAGTTCACTTTCCCAATATCGTTTTGCTATGTCATGTGAGAAATGCTGAATAGATTCAATAGGTTTTGTAATAGATTTAGCTGTATATTTGGAAGAGAAGTAAGTAACAACTAGAAGAATTAAAAGGATGAGTAACATCTGTGGAATACCGTCAATACAATTGAATCCGGTTGTGAAAAAAATCATAGCTTCTGTATCACTCATCGAATGAATATAACATAGATATGTGGATGATCCTATATTATATTTTTGTTTACATCCTTTGTCTAGATTTTTGATTAATTGAGATACTAATTCTTGAAGTTCTTCTTTTTTAGTATCAGTACTATAAACACTATGTGTCAGTTGATCTATAATAATTTTAGGTTTAGATTCGTTACTTTTTATAAATAGATGTGTAACAAGTAGGGATGAGTCAACACTAATAGAATCATAATCTATGTTATCATCTTCATATTCTTTTTTGTTTTGTTCTTTATTCATATTACTTGTTTTTGCTAATGCAGAAATTTCTAATTGTTCATATATAAATCTTTCTTTTACCCTATTT
>JBDMZA010000297.1:0-9962 GCA_039770155.1 Clostridiales bacterium | reverse complement strand
TCCTCTTGAATATTATTTGAAATTCCTGTAAAATTTTATAATAGGATTGATCATAAAATTCTTATTAATATTATTTAGAAAATACAACAGTAAAAATAATTTACAGAATCAGAATTATTTTATTTTAAAAAAATGTAATTAAACGAAATGGTATTTTTCTAATTAAAAATATTAGTAAATTAAGTTAATAAGTTGAGGATACATTCATGATTTTTTCATCATATGAATTTATAGCATTATTTTTGCCAGTAGTAATTTGTATTTACTATCTTTTATCTAAAATAACAACTTTAAAAAACCAACATATATTTTTGGTGTTTGCATCATTATTTTTTTATGCTTATTTCAACATTAATTATTTATTCATAATTTTAGTTTCTATTTTTGTTAATTATTCAATTGGAACTCTCATTCAAAAATCTTCAGTAAAACAAAAACGAAAATTTTTATTCACATTTGGAATAATTTTTAATATTGGATTGTTGGGATATTTTAAATATTATGATTTTTTTATAGATAATCTAAATGTAATATTTAAGTCGGATTTTACTCTGAAATATTTATTATTGCCTTTAGGAATTAGCTTTTTTACCTTTCAGCAATTTTCATTTCTACTTAGTATTTATAAAAATACCGAAAAGATTGATGGGATTATTGACTATTCATTGTTTGTAAGTTTTTTTCCACAGCTTGTAGCAGGTCCAATAGTAACATATAGCGAAATGATACCACAATTTAAGGTGTATAAAAAGAGATACTTTAATATTGAAAATTTTACTAAGGCAATATATGTTTTTTCACTTGGTTTATTTAAAAAAATAGTTATTGCAGACACTATTGCTATTTTTTCTAATAATGGATTTGCCTATGAGGATAATTTAGGACTATTAGCAGCTTGGGCTACTATGCTGGCATATACGCTACAGATATATTTTGATTTTAGTGGATATTCAGATATGGCAATAGGTCTTGGAAAAATGTTTAATATTGAATTGCCTATTAACTTTAATTCACCATATAAGTCGCACAGTATTAAAGAATTTTGGAATCGATGGCATATAACATTGGGACGAGCACTTGCCTCG
Organism: Clostridiales bacterium; assembly: GCA_039770155.1. Lineage (GTDB taxonomy): Bacteria > Bacillota > Clostridia > Acetivibrionales > JBDMZA01 > JBDMZA01. The sequence goes on along the minus strand of JBDMZA010000297.1, from coordinate 8,877 downwards.
TATATATACATACCTCTTGGAGGGAACAAAAAAGGTAAAAAACGTATGTATGTAAATTTATTGCTAACATTTTTAGTAAGTGGTTTATGGCATGGTGCAGCATGGACTTTTGTATTTTGGGGTTGGCTTCATGGAATAGGTTCAGTCATTGAAAGGATATTTGAAAAACAAATTTCTCATATTTCGAAATACATACAAATATTCTTTACTTTTTTGTTTGTAGCTTTTTCTTGGGTTTTATTCAGAGCAACCAGTTGGGCTAATGCGCTTAACATATACAAAGGATTGTTCAATATTAAAGACTTAAATTTAAAGCAATTGGGAATATTGGCACAAGATGGCATTGTCAACATTCCTGGACCAGCAGATATTATTCTGATTTCTGGAACAATAATCACTTGCCTTTGGATAGTATTCAGATTTCCAAATGTGCAACAAAAAGAAAAACACTTTGAACCTTCAAGATTAAATGCAATAACTATAACTGCTATAATTATAGTATCCATAATTCATCTATCAAGAGTAAGTCCATTTATATATTTTAATTTTTAACGGGAGGAGAATAAAATGGAAAAAATCAAATACAAAAAATGGATACTTTCTGTTGCTTTAATGACTTCAACAGTATTATTTTTTATGACTTTTATAACATACATTTTAGACCCTTATATGTATTATAGAGTTGATGATTCGAAAAGGCTATTAAATACAAGGTTTGTTACTGCTGGATTAATAAAAAACTCTGAGTATGATACTGCAATAGTAGGTTCTTCACTAATTCAAAATTTTGATATGAACTCATTTAGAAATAAGCTTGGATGGAATCCATTGAAACTTACAGTGGGTGGAATGACAACCAAAGAACAAGTTCAAATGGTTAATATGGCATCAAAAACAAATAACCCTGACAGATTTATCCTTAATATTCCTTTGGATGTGAATTATAATGATAAAACAAGAGACGATATTTTTCCAGTTTATTTGTATAATTCATATTACTTAGATGATATTAAGTATTTGTTTGGGTATGAAGTATGGACAAGATATATACCAATTAATACAATATTAAACTGTGCAAGCAAAACTGGAGCAGATTTGTCAGGATTTTCTATCAAAGTAGATTTAATGGGAGATTGGAGTAAAGAAGTTGAACCTGGAAGAGAAATTGTTATTGAAGGATATCAAGAAAACGGAATACACGAACCAAACATTAGCAAATATGCTATATTAAGTAATATGAAAAATGTTATTGATATTTTTCATGATGAAATTAAAACACAAATACAAAATGAAAAGGAATTTATCTTCATATTCCCACCATACTCTGCATTGTATTGGTCCGATATGAAAGAAAAAGATTTATATTCCGAATTTATTATAGCAAAAAAATACTTTTTATATAAATTTTCAGAGTATTCAAATGTACGCATTATTGATATGCAAGATTGTGAGAAAATTAGTAATTTAAATTACTATATAGATTCAATACATTACCATACAACAATACAGAAAGACATGTTAGATGCCATAATAAGTAAGCAATATGATTTGAACAGAGAGAATTTTTCATCAAAGAGTAATAATCTTGACATGATTGTTACAAAATTTATTCAAGATAATAATGATTGGCTTAAAGTTAATTAAAAACTTATGTGAAAATCAGAGTAAATCAAATTTAAATTTTAATTCTATCTTAGGGATATCCAAAAAATAAACTCTAATTCTTGAGTTTAAATTTACTTGATTTAAGCAAACTTCAAACGAAAAGAATTAGAGTTTATTATAATATATATCCTTAATATAAGAAATATTTCTTCTTTACTTGTTCTCTAAATTATACTTCTATTTTTCAATCTCATTATCACTAGTGTTTTTATTTTCAAGATTACTTTTCCTATTATCTAAATTATTTAAATTTATTGCATGAATTTTTGTATTTTTAGGCACTTTCATAATAAATTCATTTAAGTAAATTCTTCCGTTTTTAGTATTTGCCACAGCAAATATTTTATTATTTGTTTTGTAACTAACCCAGCAATAATCCGTTTCAATTACCCGATCCAAATCTTCTTTATCAATAAGAGCCTTTCCATTTTCTCTTCCAAATTTATCTCTTAATATAATTGCAATTGTATTTTCATTCAATTCATTGTAATCATTAAAACTATCTTGTTTATATACTTCCAAGTTTACTTTTCTATTATCTAAAGTATTACCATTAATATGCTTTATTGGAACTTTTGTATGAACACCTAACAAAAATGATTGTAAAGAAATTTTTTCTTTCTTTTTTTTGCCTGCTATTTCTATTTCACTAAATGTTTGAACCAAAAAATTATTAAAATCTTTATGCCATCTTGCAAACCAAATTCCTTTTTCCAAAACCTTATTCAAATCCACTGTGTCGATAATTGCATTAATACTACTTCCATCTTTTTTATATACCTTCATTAAAGTATCATTTCCATCTGATTCATATTCATTAATTTTCATTTCATAAGTTTCTTTTATAATTAGCACCTCTTTCTTTATTCTATTGCTCTCAAGTCTCTATATCATACACCTAAAGTTTCATTTTTGTATAATATATGTAAAAATATAGATATAATTTTTTAACAAATTCATTGTCATTTAACAGTTGCTTTTTTTATTTTATGAGGTTTTATTACATCTAACTTCTTATTAGCAAATGGCATTGGTTTATTCATATTCGAAACAGATATATCAGACACATTTTTACTAAAATAATACAACATACTAACTTCTACTTCTTTATAATTTTCTGTATATCCATAAAAAACATTTAAGTCCTCAAATATCTTTAAAGTTTTAATCCAATCTCCTCCACTATGAGGACTTCTCTTTCCAAGAATATGATTATAGTACTGATTAATTCTCTTCCTAATTGAATTTGCACTACCAATATATAATATTGTTTCATCACTTAGCCAAAACTTAGATAGTTCTTCTTTCAACATATCTGGCGTTGCCTTAATACCATCAATATTTATGTCTTTTGAAACATTCATCCATTGTTTAATTTTGTTGTTATCAAAAGGCGGCTCTTTAAACATTTCTACTTTATTTACATCTGAAGTTATTGCAATAACATAAACACCTGATTTATTTTCTGAATTATTCATTTTCCATTTCATTGGTTTTTGTAGATTAATATTAAAATTATCAAATAATTTATTTACCGTTGTTGACATTATATATCCTCCCTCTATTATCTCTCTTATTCTCTAATTTAACAGCTCATTCAAACAATTACTATATTTTTCAAATAAGACCTCATAAATAGCTCATGATAATTACTTAAATCACATACTAATAATTATCTTGGGTATAATTTATTTATTTGTAAAATTTCGCATATTGGAATTGTGAGGGTTTAACCCATTATAGCATACCGCAACAAAGCTGCAAACAAAAAAAACACTATCTCAAAATTTATCTAAAACTTAATTAATTAGAAATTCAAAAGTTGTGCTGCGACTCACTTTAGATTATAAAATATTTGAATAGAGTTACTATCATTGTTAATTCTTATCTTTTTAATAGTCCAATTAATTGATATGTTAATCCAAGCATTCGTTCTTTTTTTATTATGAAATTCTCATAACTATGTGAATTAATACTACATTTTAACTTTATTAAATCTTGTTCTGATAGTAAATACATATAATCGCCAGTTGCCCATGATTTATTTAGTATTTGAAGTATTTTATCAAACGATTTTTTTGGTAAATAATGTAAAAATAAAATATTCGTGTGTATTTCAATTGGAAATAACTTATTAGGTGTTGTGAAAAAAACTCCATATTTTGAAACTCTTATCAATTCACTAAGGAAAAATTTTTGTTTTTCTAAGTTACCTACATGTTCAATAACAGCATTAGAATGGACAAAATCATATTCTTTATCACAAAATGGAAAAGTAGAACCATAATACTGCACAAGTCTTACTTCAGGATAGTTCAAAGGAAAATCTTCAGGTTCTGTAACAGATAATGCAGTAATATTTTTTGAATATGGATAATGCTTTTCCAAATAATTATCTACAGATGAGTATTCTACTGTATTTACACCAACATCTAATATTGTGATGTTCTCAATATTTTTACTTGGTGCTGAACTCTTTATAAAATCTATAAATAATTTATATTTACGGCTTCTACTTTTACTCATAATTTTTTCTTTGATAGAATTTATCCCCATTAAATTACCTTCCTCTCCTTATTTAGTGAATTACTTTTTTCTATATTTTTAAATAATATCTATAAATAAATTCACAATATCTGAAGTCACCAATTCATCGCTCTCCCACACTTTTTTACTACATGAATAAGGTGATTTAGATGGCGACTAGTAAACTTTTTTTGGAAGTCCGGATTCATTTCTATAAACTGCTATTTATTATCTTTTATGACCACAAATATTATATAAAAGTCCAGCATATAACCAAAACCAAACCGAAAATTGTGGACTTTGCCATGGTAAACAAACCGATGATGCTATAATAAAAAATATTATATATAATAAAAACCAATGTCTCACAGCTCTTATATATAACAGTTCTTCTTTTATGTTGAATCTAATGATTTTAATAAAGAAAAAAACAAGAATAAACAAAAATGCTATTAACCCTAAAAATCCCATTTCACTTAATATAGCTGGTAACTGATTATCTACTGAGCCTACCCAATCTATTGGAACAGCTGAATAAAATAACTCTGGATTAGTTTTTTGACCAATATAGCTTAAAAAATTCCCTGGACCATATCCAAATAAAATATCATGTTTTTTTATATAATTTATGGATGTTACTAAATAATATAATCTACCCATACTTCCCTTTAAAGCCATTTGGGTTTGTATAATATTATCAATGTTTAATTGACCTAACACATTTTTAAATATCATATTACTTTCAATAATTTTATATACAATCATTGCCGCTCCAGAAGCAATAAATGCAAAACTAATGCTAAATTTTGAAAAAACTGAAATCACAAGAAAAATAACAAATAATACATACCCAATTTTAGATTCTGATATAACCAAAGTTATTAACATTGGTAATCCTAAAAGCAAATATTTTTTCTCTTTAGTATATTTCCATAACATTATTAAAAGCATTATAATCATAACCATAATATAGCCCATAATATTTGCAGCACCTTTACCCAAAGTACCATAAGCAGCATCTGTTATTAATTTAGTCTTACTAGGATTCCAGTTTAAATACTGATAAATAGTTATAGGAACTTGTAAAAAAACACCTATTATAAGAATTTTATTTAAATTAATAAGTTCATTTTCTCCAAAATAGTCTCTATAAACCGTAATATAAAAGAAAATGAGCACATTTATAAGATAATATGGCATTAACTCTATATACTGATCAAATGAAACCTTATTAAAAAAGGAACTCAAGATAGAAACCACAATAAAAGGTGTAATTGGCATTAATATTTTCCAATCATATTTTACTTTCCTTCTAGTTACTGTCATAAGTGCCTCAAAAAAAGCAATTAATATAAAAAAATATTTTAAATACAATGCTTTATGAGGCAGCATTCCTACTATAAAAACATATCCAGCAAAAAAATATATGAAATTTTGCTTTATTTTCTTTATTTTCTTTTCTCTAATTATTATCATAATTTAATTAAATTCCTTCTTTTCGTAATTAATATCATTATTGAAACTTTTATCATTGCAAATATAATTTGAAAATAAAGTACTTAAGTTTACTCTAATAAGGCATAATCAAAAATTTCATAAGACAACTTTTTTCTGAAAATGCGGATGTTTTAACGGATTTTTGAAAAAAATTGACTAGTTTATTCTTTGATTCTGCCTAACTTCATATTTTTTTGTTTTTATTCAATTTATGCAATCCCTTTACTAGTTTCACCCTTTTTTTTAGTATTATCCTTTTCAACTAATACTTTAACATTCTTCTTTTTAACTACTACCTTTGGTATTGTACCAATCACCTTTACTTTGCTAACCAATTCTAAATATTCTTGACTCCTTATTTTCTTATCAAGTAATTCAATTGAAATGGCAATACCTGTGATAAATACAAAAGCTGCAGCCATTGAAACTACAACATTTTTTCTTTTATCAGGTCCAATAGGTATATCAGATAATATTGGTTCATCAATAATACTTACACTATCCAAATTTGTAATAGTATTTATTTCTTTTAAAAAGTATTTTGTTGTTATTTCAGCAACAGTTTTACAGAATTCAGGATCTTCATCTTCAACCGAAAGTTTCAAAATTCTAGTATTAGGTAATAACTGAACAAAAACTTTTTCATAAAATTCATCGTAAGTAATATCTTTTATATTATCATAATCTTTCAATTCATTAACTACACCATTATATATATGCCTACTTTTGATGATTTCTTTATAATCTGTAATTATGGCACTTGCAATATTTAAACCCATCATAGATAATTCTTCTTTATCATTTTCTTTTACCCATATATAAAGTGTTGAATATGACTTATAAACACTTTTAAGTACAAAAGCATTATAATAGCAAGACAGAATGGCAACAATTATCATTCCAGCAACAAATAAATATAATCTTTTTTTTAATATTCTTAAATAAAATAACATATTCATAACTAAATCTCCTCTTTCAACTGATTATAAATATATACATAAAATATTTAATCTATTTTTTTAAATAATTTAAAACTACTCCAGATACGTTTCCTCCTGCCTCTTCTATCTCTGCAATTGTTTTTTCATATTCTTTATAATTTACTTTTCCAGATGCAACAACTAAAATGGTGGCATCACAAAAGCTTGAAATTAATTTTACTTCAGATTCATTTTTTATTGCTGGAGAATCAATCAAAACTAACTCATACTTCTTATAAAGTTGTTCTACTATATTTTTAATTTTATTTGCGTAAATTAATTGATCTTTTTCATCTTCTAAATTTCCAGCTGTTATAATATCAAGATTCTTAATATCATCAACTTTTTTTATACAATTCATTATTTCTTCAGGTCTTTCTATGTAATTTATTAATCCATTAGCATTATTAATTCCAAAATAATTATGTATTTCTGGTGCTTTAAAATTCGTATCAATTAAAACTGTCTTTTCAAAAGTTTTGGCAAATAGTACTGCTAAATTTGATATTACAAAACTTTTTCCCTCTTTTTCTTTTAAACCTGCTATTAAAAAACTTTTAAAGTTATTATTATTAATTAATAATTCAACATTTGTTTTTAACTTCCTGAAAAACCTTGAAGCTTCACTTTCTAAATCTGTATGTGTTATTAACATTTTATTCATCAAATCACCTATTCCAGAAATTATTTCTAAATATTTAAATATTTCATATTATTTTTATAGAAACTATTAAGGCAGAATCAAAAGATAAACTAGTCAACTTTTTTGATTCTGCCTAATTTACATCAACTAGACTCACAGCCTAAAACTGTTATTAATATGAGCTTACCCACGAACTTAGACTAGATAACTTTTTTCTAACAATTGCATAATATTACACATAAACTACTTTTAAATGTTTTAATATGACTATCTTTTATTTATTTCCTCATTTTACCTTTATCTCTCATTTATAAATATACACTATTATTCTATATATTACAATATATTTTTCACTAAATTATTTATAATAATTTACGATTATAAAAACTATCCATAATTAATTATATGTGATCTAATCAGCAGTAAAAAAAAGAAATAGATTGGAATAAAATCTATTTCTCAAATATAAATTCACACAATTTAAGTTAAAATAATACAAAAAGAATTTTGTATTATTTATAAAATTCAACTTCAGGATATCGATCATTATATCTACCTAAAAGTATGCTTTCTTTTCCTTTTAAATACTTATTGAAGAATTCTAAAGTATAGGTATTTACAATATCATTGCTCCTTCTTCCATTTATTTTTCCAGTAAAACCTATAACACTAAATATTTTTGAATAAATTTGAATATCCGTAAAGTTATGATGTCTTGTTCCTTCTATACTCAATAGATACCCAGAATTTTCTTTTGCATTATTAATAATTTCATATTGCATTTCATAATATTTAGCAAGTCTATTACCTAAACTTTTTGATATATTATCTTGTTTTCTATTTTTTAGATTTTCTTCGAACCATAATGAATCAGTTGTTGTCATAAACATAATGGGTTTATCTAGTTCATTTATATTATCTTCATTGTAAATACCACCATCCATGCAAATGCCTGCTTTTATATTTTTTTCCTTATAAGTTGCATTCAAAGATGTTCCAGCTCCAAATGAGTGACCCATAATTCCTATATTATCTGTATCAATTCTATCGGTAACATTACTTTTAATGAATCCACTATCTAATTTTATAATTTGTTTCAATATAAAATTTATATCTTTGGTCCATATATCTCCAAGATATTCTTTGTTATCTAAAAATTTTTCATCAGAGTACATATCTAATTTAGTATTTGTTACTAATCCATTTGGAAAAGTTGTGACAATAGTACAATATGTATGATCTAAAGCTAAAACAATGTAACCATGACTAGCTAAATTCTCCGCCTGTGAAACATGCAGTTCTTTCATTGTACCATAACCATGAGATATTATTACTAAAGGGTATTTATCTTCAGAATTAGATATAGCAACATTATCATATGAATTAGTTTTAATATATTTCCAATAATCAAAGGTAAAAACTGGAACTCTCAATGCCTTAGATAATGCTTGTTTATATTCATTGAACATTTTTTTGTCTTTTGGATATAATGATTTTTTATTTTTATTATTGGTATTTTCTATAGGGTACCAAGTTTGTGCCATTAATTCCCTTTTATCATGTTTA
>JBDMZA010000296.1:0-11354 GCA_039770155.1 Clostridiales bacterium | reverse complement strand
TTAAAGATTTTTAGTTAAGCATAAATTATTTAAAATTTTTAAAAATATTTATAAAGTCAAATTCATTTTGAATTATTCCGCTATATGTTGCATTTGCAGTACCACTTTCTCCACCGCTTCCATTATCTCTAGTGGCTGACCACATTGATAGTAGACTTACATCATTATTTGAATTTGCCCAATCTAAAACTTCTTTCGCATCTTCTAGTGTAAAAACTTCTGATTGTACATCATTTTGTCCTATCATAGGAGTTACACCTATTTTTGAATCTAATCCTAAACCTTTTATTTGATCTAATGTTTTTTCAGCTGAATCTATTGCATATTTCCCCATTTGCCCCTGTGGATTTGGAGCCGCCCCATCACCATAATCCATTGCCATAACATTTACAAGATCAACTATTACACCATTGTCTTTAGCATTTTCTATAACATATAGTCCATCAGTAGTCAATCCTTGTGGAAGCGCAGGTAAGCAAAATGCAATTTTTAATTCAGGATTTTTTTCTTGTAAAATTTTTATAGCTTTATTTCTAACATCTATCGATTCCTTATTTGAAACCGCAGCTCCTTCAATATCAAAATCTACCCATTTTAAATTATACTTATCAATCACTTCTTGATATTTTGAAACCAGTAAATCCACATCAGATGTAACTGTAGCCAACTCATTTCCACTAGCACCACCAAATGATACAATTACATCTCCACCGTTATTTCTCAATGTATCAATTTGATCTTTAAATTGATCATCTGATAGAGGAATTATTCCTCCCCATGCAGGCTCTCCACTTCCATTAGCTGTAATAAATGCGAGAGTGTAAAATTTTTGGCCTGTTTTATCATAACAATTATTAAGATCAAATGCTGGGTATAAGCAAACATCAACATAAGGTGCAAATATTTTAGAATTCCAACTTCCACTATCATTACTATCGTTATTATTATCAGCTAATGTAGTAGAAGTTGCTTTTGAGGTGGTTTTTGGAGTAGTTTTTGGAGTAGTTTTTGAAGTAGCTTTTAATGTAACTTTTGATGTAGTTGTCGGTTTTTCTGTTACTTTAGTAGTATTTGTACCACTCTCTAGTTTCCATAATGCAGGTGTTAAAACTGGTTCCCAGCCAGGTAATGATGTATGTGACTGTATACATGAATATATATTATTTTCAAAACTTACTTTTTGATTTACTTTATAGTCAGTATATGTCTCCCATTCAGTTTTATCTGAGTTTCCTGCATTTATTAATATTGAAGACAATCCTAAAGTTAATATAATAATTAATGTGCTTATTATTAATAATTTCTTTTTATTCATTACTAGTACCCCCATAAAATTAATTTTCTATACTCCATAAAGACACTGCCTTATCAGGTTCCCATGTAATAATAGAACTGTGTGCTTGGATGCAAATATAAACTACTTCATTATAAATTACCTTATCTCCTATTTCATAATTGGTTTCCGATGACCAAATATCAATATTTTTATTTTCTTCCTCATCGATATTATTTTCATTTTCCTTCTGATTATCAACATTTTCCTTCTGATTGTCAACATTTTCCTTTTGATTATCTACATTTTCCTTCTGATTATCTACATTTTCACTGGAGCTTTTTTCCTTAAGCGAAATTTTCCAAAGTGACACTGCAACCTTCGGACTCCAATCATCTTGTGATACATGGGAATTTAAACATATATATTCATCCTCTTCAAAAAAAACTTTTTCTCCAGTCTTATAATAAAATCCAATTTCCCATTCTGAAGTTTTATTTGCATCCTTTTCCGTATAAGCTCCTTTTATAGTTAAATTTGCTGCTTCCTTCAAATCAATTTCTTCTTTATCTTTTTTATATTCTAAATAAGCATGATATTTAGCAGGTGATAAATTACTTTCTTGAGCATTTTTTATTTCCGTATCAGACAGTGTAATAAGTTTCATATAGGAAAACTCATCAGAATAATCATCAATTATCTCTTTTAATTCACCTATCATGGTATCTATTTTTTTACTTGAATTAACCACATTATTGTCGGTAGATATAGAGACAACTAAAAATCTATCTTCCTTTACCCCATTTTTTACAATATTATTTAAATACTCTTTAGTTAAATCATCTTTATTAAATTTATTTTTTTTATCCCCTTTATACTTATCACTAATCTGATCAGAATTCATTAAATTACCTTCAATATCAATTTTCATAGATAATCTTTCATCACTTTCCAATTCAACATATAGGCAAAATTCATTTGTCGAATTCAAGTGATTAATTCCTATTAATCTAATTCCTAGAAATAAAATTACTAAACAGGCTACAGAATAAGCTACAAATTTAGAAATATTAAATTTTTCAGGAATAATATCTGATTTATCAAATATTATCTGCTGACCAATATACATTTCATCTTTTCTTTTAATTGCTATAAACTTCGAATCTTCTGAAATAATTACTACATCTTTTTTATTTAGTTCTAAAATTGTACCTGTTTTCATAATTTTTTATCACCTGCGCTTTCAGTATAATACAAATAACTTTTAATAATATCTAAATCACTTTTCAAAAGCAACACAATTGCAATTATAAACTTTCTGTTTCTTTCAATTGTCCTCTTATGTAAATTTGTATATTTCATCAATCTCTTCATTGGTAAATTTCTTTTACTCATTAAAAGCTCATATAATTCATAATTTTTGATAATTATTATGCTTACTTTAATACAATTTCGTATTGAATCTCTATGTTTTGGTGTTGCAGAAATTAGCTCTTTAAAAGTTATTTTAAATTTAGATAAATCTTTGCTAAATAATTTTATATCCTCTTCAGATTCAAAATTATCAAAACTCATTGTAGCTTTTAAATCTTTTCTGTTAAATAAGAAATTCATTTTTTCTGAGTTTTCTAAATCTGTAAATGGTATTTCATTATTATTCGATTTTCTTAAGTAATCAATAACTCTTGATCTTATCACAATTTCTGCATACCTTATAAAACTTCCCCTAGAACTATTATAACTGTCAATTGCAGAATTAAAAGCAAAAAGTCCTACACAAAATTCATCAGAATTATTTATATCAATATATCTTTTCATGACTTTTGATACAACTTTTGCAATGAATGGTTTATATTTTAATATAAACTGATTTCTGGCTACATTATCACCATTTTTTATTCGATGAATTTCATATTCTATTTTATTTTTTTTATCTTTCCAGTTAATAATTGATTCAATACTAAACAAATTAATTACCCTTTACTTTCTCTCTATTTTGACATAAGGCAGAAGCAAAAAATAAACCAGTTAAGTTTTTTGAAAATTCGTTAAACCATCGATATTTTCAGAAAAATATTGTCTTATGAAATTTTTGATTATGCCTAATCAAATTCTCTCATTACCATCCAGCCCTTATTATAAGTGCTTTTGGTTTACCAACTTCTAAATATGCAGCCTGTTGATTTACGTCATCATAACAAAATCCATATGCCAAAGTATCTATACTATGGTCATGCCAAAATTTTGCATAAAAGTTTGCTGGAGCTGATTTATAATATTCTGAAGAATTATTAACTTTTTCATCATCATTTCCATAAACATGTCTATTTAATTGTGCACAAAGATTCGGATCAGATGCTTCGCCAGTTCCCAATAATATATCTCGAGTTGAAATATTAGTATATGATGAAAAATAATTTTCGTTTTGCCCTCCATCATTAAAAGATCCGTGAATAGGAGCAACTATTCTATATGGTGCTTGAATTGTTCCCAAATCTTTAAATTCATTAGGTACTTCTGATTGATATTTATTGAAAATTTCATCTCTTGATTCTGATTCTAATTCACCTACTGTTTTATCATAATTCCCTGAATTATCTAACAATCTGTGTTGTATAGGAAAACCAAAACCATCAACTCTTGTTGTATTTCCATGATAGCCACTATCATTAATTGTAAATTCAACAAAATCAAAATATACTTCTTTATTTGGATCAGTTTCATTATCAATATTTGGTCCTGCAAAACCATCATCATATGTTTTAATGTAACATGGGGAATTATAACTTATAAATATTCTGCCTGAGTCCATTTTAGGTAATGTAACCCATTTACTATCTGCAATAGTATGATAAATATTAGCATAATTAATTCCATTTTTTATCAAATGTTTATCCTGATCATTTAAATCTAATGATATTGGATGTAGATTACCTTCTAAATCCAAATAACTCCACTTTTTATCTACCGGATTTATACCGAGAATACCCCAATAAATTTTATCATCAGTATACTTACCATTAGTTCCATTTAAGATCTTCATGACCATTTTGCCATCATCTGTATTAGGAATTAAATTGTGCATAACAGAATATATAGAATTGTCTACTAAATTAGAATTATCATTTAAATCACTATCATTTGAATCACTATAATCAGTATTCCCTACAATATAATTATACTCCTCTGTACCAAAAGCAGGATTATCTTTATTGTAGGGAAACGAATATATTGACAAAACAAAAACAAAAACTGTAATTAATAAAACTATTAAACCAATGATTAAACCAATGATTATTGAAAACCTTTTTTTCACTTTGTTTATACCTCCCTCAAAATAGAAATAATTAAATTATCTTATATTTAGAGAGGTACGATTTTTCATTTTATTTTTTGTGTGTTAAAATTAAATATTTTTTAAAAATATACAATTAAATTCAGGAAACTCTAATGAAAACTATTTTGTTCCAAATAATCTGTCTCCAGCATCCCCTAAACCAGGAACAATATAACCTTTATTGTTTAATTCCTCGTCAATCGCTGCACAATAAATTTCAATATCATTTTCAGCACTTAAAATCTGATTTATTCCATTACGAGAAGCAATTAAACACATTAATTTTATATTTGTTACTTTTCTATTTCTAAGATACTTTATAGCTGACAATGCGGTTGCTCCTGTAGCTAACATAGGATCTACTAATACTATGTCCCTTTCATGAACATCAGTAGGTAATTTACAATAATATTCCACAGCTTCTAAAGTTTTAGGGTCTCTGTATAGACCGATATGTCCTACTTTTGCCATTGGTAATAATTGAAGCATACCATCTACCATTCCAAGTCCAGCTCTTAATATTGGTATAATCCCTAGTTTCTTACCAGATATAACTTTTGTCTTTGATATAGCTATGGGAGTTTCAATTTCAATTTCTTTTAATGGCATATTTCTTGTTACCTCATAACCCATTAACATAGATATTTCAGATACCAATTCTCTAAATTCTTTTGTACGTGTATTTTTATCCCTTAAAAGAGATATTTTATGTTGGATTAAAGGATGATCAAGAATAAATAAATTTTTCATAATATTTCCCCCTCATAGGAAGTCTAAAAAATAATATTCTATTTTTAAAATTTGAGAATCACTAAAATCTTATGATTCATTATTTTATAATGTAGATTTATTTTTTGGATATCCCTTAATAAACTAATTTCATAAAATATTAATTATAAAACAACAATTATTTTGTATTTTAAGAATTTTTATTATTTTATATCACCCAACATTTTAATATAGCATATCGTATATGTCAAAAAAATGAATTTTCATTATTAATCAAATTACCATTTTAAATTAAGGAACCTCTAAAAAATAACTCAATATTCCCGGGAATGAATTCTTATATTTCAAATAAATTTCAAACAAAAATAATAAAACAATTCCTCCTAATCCCCATTTAATAAATCATTCAGAAATTTTTTATATTAAAATATATACAATCTATCATATAGACTTTTATGGTTTTATATGTTATAAATATGAGTTATAAGTAGTATTAATATTTGCCAAAAGACAGCCAAAAAATAACTCTACACTTTAAAATAATGAATCACTCAATCTGATTATTCCATATAATAGTGATTCTAAAATTTTGAAAATGTAATATTATTTTTTAGGTTTTCTAAAAATAATTTATATAGGGAGAAGTTGATAAAATGAAAAAAAAATTTCTTATCAACACATTATTTGTCTTACTAATTATCTCATTCTTATTAAGCAGTTGTAAGCCAGTTGAACAAAACAAAAATACTGAAAATGACATAAAATCGGATGATAGTTCAAGTCTTCTAAAAGTTGGTATGGTTACAGATTCTGGAACTATAGATGATAAATCATTTAATCAGGGAACATGGGAAGGTATAGAAAAATATAGAACTGATACAAATAAAATTGAAACAAAGTACTTAAAACCTCAAGGTATGCAACCATCTGATTACAAAAAAACTATAAGTACATTAATTGACTCAAAGTATGATCTTATTATTACATCAGGATTTATGTTTGAAGAACCAGTTAAAGAAATCTCAAAAGAATTTGAAGACACTTCCTTTGTTTTAATCGATGGTGATGCAAAAGAGTCCAAAAATGTAGTAAGTGTAAGTTTTGCAGCTGAAGAATCCGCTTTTTTAGCTGGAATATCTGCAGCCTTATCCACTAAAACCAATAAATTAGGTTTTGTTGGTGGTCAAGCTATCCCACCTGTAAAGGACTTTGAATTCGGTTTCAAGGCTGGTGTTAAGTATGCACAAGAAAAATTAGATTCTAAAGCAAAAATAGAATATTCTCAATATGCAGATTCTTTTGATGATGTTGCTAAAGGTAAGACAATAGCCTCAACCATGTATAGCAAAGATGTAGATATTATATTTCATGCTGCTGGTGGTGTAGGAACAGGTGTTATAACTGAAGCAAAAGAGCGAGCACTTAAGGATAATCTAGTTTATGTTATCGGTGTCGATAAAGATCAATATTCTGAAGGTATTTATAAAGACGATAAATCCATAATCCTAACTTCTGCAATGAAAAGAGTTGATATGGCAGCTTATCGATTCATCGATGATAAGGTAAATAATAAGTTTGAAGGTGGCACTCAGATTAAATTATCATTAAAAGATGAAGGTGTGGGATTACCAGAAGAAAATCCAAACCTATCAAAAGAAACTATCGATGAAATTGCAAAAATAAAAAAAGAAGTTGTTGAAGGAAAAATAGTAGTACCAAAATCTGAAGAAGAAGTCGAAAAATTCTTAAAATAAATTAATTTTTTAGACAATCTTAAAAACTCGAAAACAATATAATTGGATTCGAGTTTTTGCGGGTAAGGAGAGTAGTTCATGAAGTATATTATTGAAATGTTAGATATCTCTAAAGAATTCACAGGAATTGTTGCAAATGACGATATAACATTTCAAGTCAAACCTGGAGAAATCCACGCTTTACTTGGAGAAAACGGAGCAGGTAAATCAACTTTGATGTCAATATTATTTGGACTTTACAAAGCTGATAAAGGTACAATTAAATTAAATAATAATACTGTTAAAATTCCGAACCCAAAAGTAGCAAGTTCTTTGGGAATAGGTATGGTACACCAACATTTCAAACTTGTACATAATTTTACAGTAACTGAAAATATTATTTTAGGTTTTGAAAATACTAGAAAATTTAAAATAGATACTAAAACAGCTTCTGAATCTATTAAAGAATTATCAAAAAAATATAAACTTGAAGTAGATCCAAATTCGTATATCGAAGATATTTCAGTTGGTATGCAGCAGAGAGTAGAAATTCTCAAAATGTTATATAGAAAAGCAGATATCTTAATATTTGATGAACCTACTGCTGTTTTAACACCACAAGAAATTCAAGAACTTTTAGGAATAATGAAGGAAATGCGTAAAGAAGGAAAAACAATAATTATTATTACTCATAAAATAAGTGAAATATATAATTTAGCAAATAGATGTACAGTTATTAGAAAAGGTAAAGTTATTAGTACTTTTGATGTTGAAAAAAAATCTTTTGAGGAAATATCAGAATTAATTATCGGACGCAAACTTAATATGGAGTTAAAAAGAGAAGTTGTTGAAAAGAAACCTGCTAACTTTAAAATAGAAAATTTATCTGTACTTGATAATAGAAATCTTACAGCAGTTAATAATTTAAGTCTTTCAGCTAAACCCGGTGAAATTTTAGGTATTGCTGGTGTTGAAGGTAATGGACAAAGTGAATTGATAGAAGCAATAACTGGTTTGAGAAAAGTAAAATCTGGTCATATTTATTTTAATAACAATGACATAGTTAATTATTCTATTCGTAAAAGGCATGAACATGGAATTGGTCATATACCTCAAGATAGACATAAACATGGTCTTGTTTTAGATTTTACATTGGAAAATAATTTAATTCTTGCAACATATTATAATAAGAAATTTTCAAAAAATGGTGTTCTAAAAAGAAAAGAAATTAAAAAGCATTCAGAAGAATTAATAAACCAATTTGATATAAGAGCTGCTAATGGTTCTAATACAATTTGCAGAAGTATGTCTGGAGGAAATCAACAAAAAGTAATTATAGCAAGAGAAATTGATCAATCACCATCATTATTAATCGTAGCACATCCCACACGTGGTTTGGATATTGGTGCTATAGAATATATACATGGAAGATTATTAGAAGAAAGAAAAAAAGGCAAAACTATTTTACTATTTTCATTTGAACTAGATGAGATATTAAAACTATCAGACAGAATCGCTATAATGTATAATGGAAAAATTGTTGATACTGTTGTGTCATCAACAACAAATGAAAATGAAATAGGACTGATGATGGTGGGAGGAATTAAAAATGGATAGTTCAAAAAGGATTATTTCAGCTATGATTAGATACTTTTTAGTTCCACTTTTAGCTGTAATTTTTGGATTTTTTATTTGTTCAATAATAATGATAATATCATGGCAAGATCCTGTAAAAGCATTTCATGCTTTATTTGAAGGTGCAGGATTATTTGGTAATATAAGAAGATTTGGTTATACATTATTAGCTATGACACCATTAATATTAACAGGATTATCTGTTGCATTAGCATTTCGTACTGGCTTATTTAACATTGGAGCAGCAGGTCAAATGCTTATGGGAGGTTTTACAGCTGTATTAGTGGGAATATCATTTACAAATTTACCAATAATAATTCACTTACCCTTAGCAGTAATATCTGCATTAGTTGCAGGTTCCTTATGGGCATTCATACCAGGACTTTTAAAAGCAAGATATCGTGTACATGAAGTTGTTAGTACAATTATGATGAATTGGATATCAATGTGGAGTGTATACTATTTTGTACCTAAATTAATAAAGGGCGGATATGAAACTGAATCTTTGCCAATACAAGAAACGGCTTCACTTAGAACAGATTTTCTAACTAATTTATTTGAGGGCACAGATGTTAATCTTGGAATATTTATTTCAATATTATCTATAATTGTAGTTTGGTGGTTACTTGATAAAACAACTTTTGGATATGAACTCAAAGCCACTGGTTTCAACAAAGACTCAGCTAAATATGCAGGTATGAAAGTAAATAGAAATATAATTTTATCAATGATGATATCTGGTGGATTAGCTGGATTAGCTGGTGCAACATACTATCTTGGTTTTACAAATAAAATAATTATTGGTAGTTTACCTTCACAAGGTTATGATGGAATTTCAGTTGCTTTAATCGGAGCAAATCATCCTGTTGGAATATTAGTATCTTCATTTTTATTAGCAATAATTCAAAGTGGAAGCGACCAAATGGATGCGATAGCAAATGTACCAAATGAATTCGTTTCAATTATTGTAGCAGTTATTATACTATTTGCTGCGACTAATAAAACAATGAAGTTATGGCTTGATAAATTTAAAAAAATAATTTTTAGGAGATAGATTATGTTGGAAGCGTTAAATAATATTGTGCCTTTGGCAATTTGCTTTACAACACCTTTACTAATAATTGCATTGGGAGGACTTGTAAGCGAGAGAAGTGGTGTTGTAAATATTGGTCTTGAAGGTATCCTTGGTTTTGGAGCATTTACATCTGCATATGTATTAAATGTAGTTCTAAATGATTTTTCATTTATTTCTCTTTGCATTGCCCTAGTATCTGGAGCTATTGCTGGAGGATTTTTTTCATTAATTCATGCATTTGCAAGTATAACTATGAAAGCAAATCAGGTTATTAGTGGAACTGCTTTAAATATACTTTCACCCGCTCTTGCAATTTATCTTTCAAGAATTTTTGCAGGAAGTGCAAATATAGGAATAAAACAGGGATTTCTAAAAACTAATGTTCCATTGTTATCAAAAAT
The DNA here is from genome assembly GCA_039770155.1 of Clostridiales bacterium. Classification (GTDB taxonomy): domain Bacteria; phylum Bacillota; class Clostridia; order Acetivibrionales; family JBDMZA01; genus JBDMZA01. Next base: position 1,171 of record JBDMZA010000296.1, on the reverse strand, counting down.
ACCATTTTTAGGAGTGCTTTTTAGAGATGCTTATATAACCTCCCTTTTAGTATTAATTATAGTTATAATAACCTGGTTTATACTTTATAGACGTCCTTTAGGTCTTAGACTTCGTTCATGTGGTGAAAATCCACATGCAGCTGATTCAGCAGGTATAAATGTTAACAGAATGCGTTATTTAGGAGTTTTTGTATCAGGTACTTTTGCTGGATTAGGCGGCGCTATAATTATAACAACCTATGCTGGTGAATTTTCAATTAATATATATAATGGATTAGGTTTTTTAGCCTTAGCAGCGTTGATATTTGGAAAATGGAAGCCATTTGGTGTACTTGTAGCAGCATTATTTTTCGGAATTACAAAAACTTCAGCGGAAATTTCCACTATGAATAATTTATTAAAAGAAATGCCACAAATAATATTTACAACATTTCCATATGTAGCAACTTTAATTGCATTGGTAGTATTTTCAAAAAATTCAGTTTCTCCAAAAGCTGCTGGTGAACCATTTGAAGCTGGCAAACGTTAGTTTTTGAGTATTAATTCCTATGATTTAAGCAAACTTTGGACAAAATGAATTTTGCATTTTTAAAGCCACTCATATATTGAGTGGCTTTAGGCAGAATCAAAAAATAAACTAGTCAACTTTTTTTGAAAATTCGTTAAACCATTGTTATTTTCAGAAAAAAATTGTCTTATAAAATTTTTGATTATGCCTTAATTTAATACTAATTTTATTTCCAGTATATATCAACAGCTCTCGAGTCTGAATTAACGTTACACATATACCTAATTGAGTTTTCAAACCAACTTCTTGTTAGTTTTATATCTTTTGATGTGTCCCATGGATTTACAACAATTATAGTATCACTAGTTACACTCTTAATTGAATATGAATGACCTCCATCTCCAATAATACCTTTACTGTCATCTGCATCATTGAAATCACATGCTGCTATGATTCCTTCTTCAGAACTAGTTTTTTCTTCCATTATATTCATCATACTAGTTTTGGTAGCATTTCCTTCTCTTACATTTTCACTAAAGCCTGTTATTACTTCAAAACATTGATAGGCAAAACAACTGTTATATACATTAATCGCCTTATTCAAACCAGCTTCTATTATCCTAGCATCAAGATCTCCTCTTATAGGAGCAGCATTTGCTTCTG
>JBDMZA010000295.1:0-5488 GCA_039770155.1 Clostridiales bacterium | reverse complement strand
TTAAAGGTTACCAGAGATATCAAAAAATAAACTCTAATTCTTAAGTATATATTCATAAGAAAGAATTCGGTATTATTTTTAGATTCTCCTAAATAATTATTAATGGAGGTTTTAAGATGATAAATATTTTAGTAGGTTCAAATTGGGGAGATGAAGGAAAAGGAAAAATGACTGATTATTTTGCAAAAAATGCAGATATAGTTGTTAGATTTCAAGGCGGAAATAATGCAGGTCATACTATCATAAATAAATATGGTAAATTCGCTCTACATCTTTTGCCATCAGGGATATTTTATGAAAATGTAGTTAATATTTTAGGACCTGGAGTCGCTTTTAATTTATCTGCCTTTATAGAAGAACTAGACTATATTAAATCAAATATAAATTTCACTCCCAAAATATTAATCTCTGACAGAGCACAAGTCTTAATGCCATATCATGTTTTATTAGATGTTTATGAGGAAGAAAGACTTGGCAAAAAACAGTTTGGTTCAACCAAATCTGGAATTGCTCCTTTTTACTCTGAAAAGTATCAAAAAACGGGAATACAAGTTTCAGATTTATATGATGATAAAATACTCTCTGAAAAAATAGACACTTCTATTGAAATAAAAAATATCTTATTTGCAAATTTATATAAAAAACCCACTATAGATAAAAATGAATTTATACCTGAATTAATAGAAAATTTCAAAAAAATAAAACCTTATATATGTAATACTACTAAATTTTTAAATGATAGTATAAAATCAGGCAAAAATATAATTTTAGAGGGACAATTAGGTGCTCTAAGAGATCCCGATAATGGAATATATCCATTTTCTACATCATCATCAACTTTAGCAGGATTTTCTACTGTAGGTGCTGGAATACCCATAAAAAAAATAAATACTATCACCACTGTTGTAAAATCTTATTCAAGTTGTGTTGGTGCAGGTCCTTTTGTAACAGAACTTTTTGGTGAAGAAGGTAATGAATTAAGAAAAAGAGGCGGAGATAATGGAGAGTATGGAGCTAAAACAGGACGTCCAAGAAGAGTTGGTTGGCTTGACCTTGTTGCAACAAAATATGGTTGTTTACTTCAAGGAGCGACTGAAATAGCACTAACATTAATAGATGTTTTAAGTTATCTTGAAAAAATTCCTGTTTGTTGTGAATATAAAATTGATGAAGAATTGACAAAAGATTTTCCTGTTACTAATAAATTATATAATGCAAAACCTGTATATAAATACTTAAAAGGATGGAAATGTGATATCAGTAATATTAGAGAATATAATGACCTACCTAAAGAAGCAAAAACTTATATAGAATTTATAGAGAAATTTATAGATATTGATATAAAGTGGATATCCAATGGTCCTAAAAGAGAAAATATTATAATGAAATAAGCTATTATGCAACTGGATTTAAGTTTCAAATATGTGTTTGTTTTGATACAATTTAGGCAGAATCAAGAAATAAACTAGTCAACTTTTTTTGAAAATTCGTTAAACCATCGATATTTTCAGAAAAAATTGTCTTATGAAATTTTTGATTATGCCTTATTAGATTTAAAAGAATATTTAGAGTGACTGGTTAACTATTACAATATATATAAATAACCTTCAAGATTAATTTCATAATACCCTAATTTTGCGACATACCTCTTCCAAGAATATCAATATATGCTTTACTTACTTTAGCTCTAACTGGGTTGTCAGCACCAATTATAAATTCATCACTATTGAGTTCAAGTATTGCAAAACCAATAAAAGAAGAATACAAAATTCTTGACATTATTCTAACATCAATATCCCTGGCAACACCTTTCTCAACAAGTGGAATCAGTGACTTTTCAATTTGTTCAAGAAACCTTTTAACAATTCGGTTGTAGTACATTTCTCCTAGAGTTTTATCTGTTAAAAACTCTGGTAACAAAGCTTTAAGTACTTCTCTTTCTAGAGGATGCTCTTTAGCAACATTTGAAGCATTACTTTTGAAGACTTTTAAAATAAAATCTTCCATAGATATAACATTTTCAACTGGAATAAAATCATTTCTCTTGTATGATATATAACGTTCAGCGATACTCAAAAGAATATCCTCTTTGTTTTTAAAATAATTATATAGAGTTCCTTCCGCCATGTCTGCTTTTGCAGCAATTTCTTTTGTAGTAGTATTTTTAAATCCCTTTTTACCAATAATTTTGACAGCTGCATCCATAATCTCTCCTCTGATTCTTTCTATTCTTTTTGCTTTCCTACTATTTATTTGGCTCATAAAAATATCCTCCTGAATAATTACTCAAAATATGAGTACATACTCATTATACAGTGGGTTTTTTATATTTTCAAGTACTATAATGTTAAAATTTTCTAAATAAGTATTGACATAATATTAATATGAGCATATACTCATATTATGAGTATATGCTCACGACTCAGGGAGGTGTTTTTTATGATGTATTATTTATTTTCTGACCACCAAGGAGAACTTTCAGAAGTTGGTGGCAAATGTCTTTCACTTATGAAACTTACCCAAGAAGGTTTTAATGTACCAGAAGGAGCAGTGCTTACAGTGAAATTTTTCAAAAATTGGATTGATGAATTAATTGGAGAGCCTGAACTTAGAAATAAATTAAATTGTTCAAATGAATTTAGGAGTATTTCGGCAGAACTTAAAAACAAAGCTCTAAAACTGAGCTATTCCAAAGAACAAAAATCTGTATTAAGACAAATTTTGACAAAACTTAATAACTGTAATTTATATGCTGTAAGGTCATCTTCACCTGAGGAAGATCTAGCTGGTGCATCATTTGCAGGCGGATATGAAACAATTCTTGGAGTAACCGAGAACAACATTAAGGATGCAGTGAAAAAGGCATTTATGTCATGCCTTGATGAAAGGATTTTCTTTTACAAAGAACAGAATGGATTTGATACAGCAAAGATCAGAATTGCTGTTATTATTCAAAATCAGATTGATTCTGAGGTATCTGGTGTAGGTTTTTCATTAAACCCACTGAATAACTGTTATGATGAGGCAGTTTTTAACGCAAATAATGGCCTTGGTGAAAGTGTAGTATCCGGCATGGTTACACCAGACGAAATTATCATTGATAAACACAGTGGTAAGGAATTGAAATATAGCATAGGAAGCAAAGATAAAGTTATACGTCTCAACAAAAAAGGCGGTACTGAAACTATTGAACTTGCCTCAGAGGAAAGAGCTTTATCACCTGAGCAGGTTATTAAATTAAATGAACTTATTTCAAATGTTGAGAAATTTTACGGATTTCCAGTTGATATTGAATGGGCTTTTTCAGAAAATAAACTTTATTTACTTCAATCCAGACCTATTACATCCTACATTCCTTTACCCGATGAAATGCAGACAACTTATGGTGAACCAAAAATTCTCTATCTGGATGGTTCTCTTGTAAAACAGGGCATCACAGTTCCAATGACTATTATGGGATGTAATATACTTAATCTAACCCAGAAGCAAATATTTATAAACCTTATGGGTAAAGATGTAATAAAAGATGTAAAACAGGGCCTTGCAACGAGCAGAGGCGGCAGAATGTATGTAAATGTGTCTTCAACTGCTAAAATGCAGGGTGTAAAGCGAATGGCACGCACATGGGATATGATTGATAATATTACTGCAAAAATGATGATGGAATTGGATATAAGCGAATACATACCAAAGAAAAAGCCTGATATATTAAAAGGTGCTATTTGGGGAGCCATAAAAAATAACATATCAACTTTTTCTTTATATAGAAAAGCTTCTAAAGATCCAAAGAAGTACAAAGCATGGTATCAAACATTTGAGGACGATTATGATAAGTGGCTAAATGAGCTGGATACTTTTGAAGGTACTATAGATGTTGTAATTAATGAAATTATTCACCGTTTTGTTGATTTGCTATGCAAAATGATGCCTATGACATTTGCTGCTGAAATGGCACGAAAAAAAATTAGCAAAATGCTTGACAAAGCTTTCTCAGATGGAAACCAGAGAATGCAATTCATAGAAAGGTCATTACCAGACAATGTAACCATTGATATGGGATTAGCTATGTATGAACTTTCTCAGTTTGATGAAATCAAGTTTCACAACGAACCTGAATTACTTACAATGATCCATAACAGAAGTTGTTCAAAATTATTCATGAATTCCTGGGATAAATATATGTCAAGATTTGGTTGTAGAACTGCTATGGAACTTGACGTTGGAACTAAACGTATGTCTGAAAAACCAGAAGAACTAATAAATCAGATAAAAGGTATGGCAGAACTTGACAAATCTATGAACCCTATAACTATTCAACAAAATTCAATAAGTGAAAGAGAAAAACAATTTAACGAACTGAAAGATGTCTTGAGTGGAGGAAAACTTAATAAGTTAGAAAATAATTATAAAACTTTAGTAACTCTTGGTGGCAAACGTGAAGGTCTAAAATATTGGTATATAAGAGGTTTAGCTACTATTCGTCAAATAATTTTGAAAGAGGCAGACACTCTAGTTAAAGATGGAAAACTTGATGAGAGTAGTCAGGTATTTAGTCTTCACTATGAACAGCTTCTAAAAACACCAGATGAAAATAGGGAAACTATACAGGAATGGATTAACCAGAATGAAGAATATTATAAACGTTTAGAAAATGTTAATGAATATCCAAAATTTATTGATTCAAGAGGGAAGATTCTAAATCTGCCTCCAGTAAATCTAAAAGAAGACCAAATTATCGGCCAATCAATTTCACCTGGAGTAGTAACTGGTAAAGTAAAAATATTAAATACTCCTTATGAGAAGGAATTGTTGCCAGGTGAAATCATGGTAACAAGAGCAACTGATCCAGGTTGGACACCTTTGTTTATAAATGCATCTGCTATAATTCTCGAAGTTGGAGGTTTATTACAACATGGAGCCCTTGTTGCAAGAGAGTATGGCAAACCATGTATTGCTGGTGTTAACAATGCAATGAATATTTTTGAAGATGGGCAAATAATTCGTATTGATGCAACTAGAGGCATTATAGAAACAAATATAAGTTAATAGATTAATATAAAAATTTATAATTTTAATAGTTAACTTGCTCTGATGTAAAAAGTGGTTAAAATTAATATAACATTAATCACTTTTTTGAGTAATTACAAAAAAGGAAAATGGACTTATTTGTACTTGGATATCCCTTTTATACTCAATAAAAAAAGAGACAAAAAAGCTCTTAGATCACTTCTATCTAAATTTTCATTCATCCTTAAATATTTCCTTCTTTAAAACTTTAATTGATATTTTTGTAACCTTCGATATAAACTCAATATCTGAGCCTAACTTTTTCATTTCTATAGCAGTTTCTAATTTGCCTTTCTCAATACCCTTTTCAATACCTTCATTTATAAGTTTTTCTGCAATTGTCATAACAAACTCACCCCTTTCATGTGAAACACTCTTAATTGCATTATATACATCTTTTATATCTATATCTGGCTTTACA
>JBDMZA010000294.1:0-9616 GCA_039770155.1 Clostridiales bacterium | reverse complement strand
TAATGGAGAATTATTTTATATATTTATCAAAAATTTCTTAATATAATTTTTTTCTTTAAATAACAAAGTTTTTTTAAAAGTTGACAAGTTTATTTTTTGAAGCTATTTGCTTTGATATGTTATAATATAGAGCTGGAGAATAAATAATTCTTATAAATTAAATAATTTTTATAAATTAGTTTTTACATATAGATTTTGGAGGTAAAATTTATAATGAAAGATATTAAAAAAAGAATAAGAAATTTTTCGATTATAGCACATATTGATCATGGTAAATCTACTTTAGCTGATAGATTAATTGAAAAAACAGGAGTACTAACTGAAAGAGAAATGAATGAACAAGTTTTAGATAATATGGACTTAGAAAGAGAAAGAGGTATAACAATAAAATTACAGGCTGTTAGGATGATATACAAATCAAAAGATGGAGAAGAATATATTTTTAACTTAATTGATACGCCTGGACATGTAGATTTTAATTATGAAGTTTCAAGAAGTCTTGCTGCTTGTGAAGGTGCAATTTTAGTGGTTGATGCTGCACAGGGAATAGAAGCTCAAACAATGGCAAATGTATATTTGGCTATAGAACATGATTTGGAAGTTGTTCCTGTTATTAATAAAATTGATTTACCAAGTGCACAACCTGAAAAAGTAAAAAGGGAAATTGAGGATATTATTGGTTTAGATGCTGAAAAAGCACCTTTGGTATCTGCTAAAAATGGAATTAATATTGAAGAGGTATTGGAATATATTAAAGATACAATTCCTTATCCCAAAGGTGATGAAAACGCTCAATTAAAAGCTTTGATATTTGACTCTTATTATGATAAATATCGTGGTGTTATTGTTTCTGTAAGAATTGTTGAAGGAACTTTAAAAACAGGTGATATAATAAAAATGGTACATACCAAAAAGGAGTTTGAAGTAGTTGAAGTTGGTTACTTTAGACCAGGTGATTTAGTTAAGTCAGATATTTTAAAAGCAGGTGAAGTTGGTTATATTGCTGCAAGTATTAAGAATGTCAGTGATACAAGAGTTGGAGATACGGTTACTCATGCTGTGAATGTAGAAATACAACCTTTAGCTGGCTATAAAAAAGTTAATCCTATGGTTTTTTGTGGTATATATCCGGCTGATGGTTCTAAATATGTAGATCTAAGAGAGGCATTGGAAAAACTTCAATTAAATGACGCATCTTTATTATTTGAGGCAGAATCATCTGTAGCATTAGGTTTTGGTTTTAGATGTGGATTTTTAGGGCTCTTACATATGGAAATTATTCAAGAAAGAATAGAAAGAGAATACAATATAGATATAATAACAACAGCCCCAAGCGTTATTTACAAAATAATTAAAAATGATGATGAGTTAATAGAAATAGATAACCCTACTAATATGCCGCCTTTAACAGAAATAAAAAGCATGCATGAACCTATGGTTAAAGCAACTATAATGTCACCTACAGAATTTGTAGGAAATATAATGGAATTATCACAGGAAAGAAGAGGTATATATAAGGATATGACATATATTGATGAAGGGAGAGTCATATTAACATATCATATGCCTTTAAATGAAATAATCTATGATTTTTTCGATGCTTTAAAATCTAGAACAAGAGGTTATGCCTCTTTAGATTACGAACTTATTGGATATGAGCAGTCTAAATTGGTTAAACTTGATATTATGTTAAATGGAGATGTTGTTGATGCATTATCTTTTATAGTACATGAAGATAAAGCTTATTCAAGAGGTAGGAAAATTTCGGAAAAACTAAAAGAATCCATACCCAGGCAACAGTTTGAAGTTCCTATACAAGCATGCATAGGTGGTAAAATTATTGCAAGGGAAACTGTAAGAGCATATAGAAAAGATGTTTTGTCTAAATGTTATGGTGGAGATATATCTAGGAAGAAAAAATTATTAGAAAAACAAAAGGAAGGTAAAAAACGAATGAGACAAGTAGGAAGTGTAGAGGTTCCGCAAGAAGCCTTTATGAGTGTATTGAAATTAGATTCATAGGAGATAGTGATGAAATCTTTAGGATTATATATACATATACCTTTTTGTAAATCAAAATGCAATTATTGCGATTTTAATTCTTTTACTAATATAGAACATCTATCTGTAAAATATTTGGAAAGTATTAAAAAGGAAATGTATAATAAACTTGATTTAATAGAAAATTATAAGATTGATACAATTTTTATTGGTGGTGGAACACCATCTATTTTGGATAATTCATTTTACTATAATTTATTTGAATTTTTAAACAAAAATTTAAATATTGAAAATAATAATGAATTTAGTATAGAAGTAAATCCAGGAACCATTGACGAAAATAAGATTAGATTTTATAAAGAAAGTGGTATAAATAGAATAAGCATAGGACTTCAAGCATGGCAAGATAAATTATTAAAATATATTGGAAGAACACATAGGAGAAGTGATTTTTTAAATTTTATTAATATTTTAGAGAAATTTAATTTTAATAACATAAATGTAGATTTGATTTTTGGGATACCTTATCAAAGTTTGTTTGAATGGGAAGAGACTTTAAATAATGTTTTAGAATTTAATTTTAAACATTTGTCAATATATAGTTTGAAAATTGAAGATGATACTAGATTTGGAGATATGCTTAGAAAAAAAGACTTAATTCCATTAGATGAAGATTTAGATAGACAGATGTATTATATGGCAAAAAAATTAACTGGTAAAAATCAATATAATCATTATGAAATATCAAATTTTGCACATAATGGATTTGAATGTAGACATAATTTGAAATATTGGAATTGCAATGAATATATAGGTATAGGCGCAGGGGCTCATAGTTATATAGAGAATTCAAGGTATAGTAATATTTTAGGGATAAATGATTATATAAGGAGAAATATTAATAATGAGCCAATTATTTTTGAAAAAGAAAATATTGATTATAATGAGAAAATTAAAGAACATATAATTTTAGGATTAAGATTAATTGAAGGAATAAATTTAATTGATTTTGAAAATAAGTTTAAAATTAATATAAAAGACCTTTACTATGACAAAATAAAATTACTTATTCATAAAAATTTAATAATTGAAGATGATTTATATTTAAAACTTACTGAAAAAGGTTTGGATTTATCTAACCAAGTCTTTATTGAATTTATTTAAGGATATATAAATAATGAAGCATACGATTTTAGTGATTTTCAAATTTTAAGAATGTGATATTATTTTTTAGGATGGCATTAAAGAAAACTATATAAAGTTGAGGAAAAATAAAATTAAGTGTAAAAACAATTAAAAATTTAAGCTAGTTTTTTTTCAAAAGTCTTGACAAAAAAATCTTAAGATGTTATTTTTAAATTGTAATTAGCACTCATTTAAGAAGAGTGCTAATAAGGGGTGGTAATTATGACAATTCATGGAGGATTAGATGATAGAAAGAAAAAAATCTTGAGGGCTATTATTGATGATTATATTCAATCTGCTGAACCTATAGGCTCTAGAAGTATTACTAAAAAACATGAATTAGGTTTTAGTTCTGCTACTATAAGAAATGAGATGGCTGATTTGGAGGATATGGGATATTTGGATCAACCATATACTTCAGCTGGAAGGGTTCCCTCTGACAAGGGATATAGGTTTTATGTTGATGAGTTAATTAAATTAAAAGGGTTGTCGAAGCAAGAAATTGAGAGTATTAAAATGGCAATGAACATTAAGATAAATGAGTTGAATCAAATTATTAAACAGGCATCAAAATTAATGTCAGAAATTACAAATTATACTTCCCTTGCTACTACTCCACAAATGAAAAAAACTATAATAAAAGCAATACAGTTAGTTCCGATTGATAAAGGGAAGGCTTTGCTTATATTAGTTACTAATGTAGGATTTGTAAGAAATAGTTTAATTAGAGTAAAAGAAAGTATTGAAGCTGATTATTTAATTAAAATATCAAATATATTAAATAGTAGATTGAGTGGTATTACTATAGAAGAAGTTAATATAATTTTAATTAAAGAGATTGAAAGAGAAATCGGTAGAGAAAAAGATATTTTATCAGTTGTTTTAGATGAACTTGTAGATTGTATAAGACATATTGAAAATACTGAAGTATATCTTGAAGGTACTACTAATATATTTAAATTTCCTGAATATAAAAATGTTTTAAAAGCACAGGAATTTTTGAGTATATTGGAGGAAAAGAAAATAGTAAACAGTCTAATGAGGTATGATAAAGATAGTAAAATATTAAATGTACAAATTGGTAATGAGAATGAAATTAAAATAATAAAAGGTTGTAGTCTTGTTACCGCAACATATTCTTTTGGAGATATGGTAATTGGTTCAATAGGTATTATTGGTCCAACTAGGATGGAATATGGGAAAGTTATATCAACTGTTGAATATATAAGAAAAAAAATTAATGAAGAAATAAACAACTTTATAGATGAAGAACTTGATTAGATATTTTTAGGAGAATCTAAAAAATATATAGCATTCTTCTTGACTTCGCTTGAATCATGTGAATTAAGATTCGAAAAGAAGAGTTTATTTTTGAAAAACTTTAATATTTTAGATAATTATAATATATTAAACTAAGATTAAGAGAGGACGTGAATTCTATAATGGGTAGTAATTCAACAGAAAATAATAAAGAAAAAAAAGCAAATGAAGAAGAAAAAAATAATATAGAAAATAAAGATTTAGACAAAACAGAAAATAATAATAATGTAGTTCAAGATGATATAAAAGTTAATTCATCTGAAAAATTAAATTCAAATGAAATAAATGAAGATGATAAATACAATAAAAAAGATAAAAAAGACAGAAAAGATAAAAAAGACAAAAAAGACAGAAAAGATAAAAAAGATAAAGAGAAAATAGAAAAATTAGAATCTGAAATAAAAGAAGTAAATAAAAAAAAGGATGAATATTTGTATTTACTGCAATCAAAGGCTGCTGAATTTGAAAATTTTAGGAAAAGAACTATTAAAGAGAAAGATGAACTATATAGTAGAGCATTTTCAGAATCGATTGAATTGTTCTTACCTTTAATAGATAATTTTGACAGAGCAGTATTAGCAATGTTAGAAGAGGATTCCAGTAAGGAATCTATTAGAGAAGGCGTAGAAATGATTTATAAACAATTAAAAGAACTTCTTAAAAATGTAGGAGTTGAAGAAATAAAAACTGAAGGAAAAACATTTGATCCAAAATTTCATAATGCTATGATGCATATAGAGGATGATAAATTTGGTGAAAATGTAATAGTTGAAGAGTTTCAAAAGGGCTTTAAATATAAGGGTAAAGTTATTAGACATAGTGCTGTAAAAGTTGCTAATTAAAAATATCTAATCTATTATATTGTGTGGTTATGAAATGTAATATTAATAGTGTTTTAGGGATGTCCAAAAAATAAACCCTAATTCTCAAATGTGAATTCACATGATTTAAGCGGATTTCAGATGAAAAGAATGTGGTATTGTTTTTTAGGTTTACCTAGATTTTAATTACAAGAATAAAAATAGTCAGAATTATTATTTGAGACTGAGTATAAAATATTAATGTTAATAAACAGGAGGATGATTTATATGGGAAAAGTAATAGGAATAGATTTAGGAACAACTAACTCATGTGTTTCAGTTATTGAAGGCGGAGAACCTGTTGTAATTCCAAATCCAGAAGGAAATAGAACTACACCATCTGTTGTAGCTTTTTCAAAAACTGGAGAAAGATTAGTAGGTCAAGTTGCTAAAAGGCAGGCGGTTACTAATCCAGAAAGAACTGTGATGTCAATAAAAAGAGATATGGGAACTGATAGAAGAGAAGTAATTGATGATAAAAAATATACTCCTCAAGAAATTTCAGCAATGATTCTTCAAAAACTAAAAGCAGATGCAGAAAGCTATTTAGGAGAAACTGTTACAGAGGCTGTAATAACAGTACCAGCTTATTTTAGTGATTCACAAAGACAAGCTACTAAAGACTCAGGTCGTATAGCTGGATTAGAAGTGAAAAGAATTATAAATGAACCAACAGCAGCGGCTTTAGCATATGGATTAGATAAGGGAAATGAACAAAAGATTCTTGTGTTTGATTTAGGTGGAGGAACTTTTGACGTTTCGATATTAGAAATAGGTGATGGAGTATTTGAAGTTTTAGCTACAAGTGGAAATAATAGACTTGGTGGAGACGACTTTGATGAAAAGGTTATTGAATACATGGTAGCTGAATTCAAAAAAGAAAATGGAATTGATTTAAAAGCTGATAAAATGGCACTTCAAAGATTAAAGGAAGCTGCAGAAAAGGCTAAAATTGAATTGTCAGGTGTTACTTCAACAAATATTAATTTACCTTTTATTACAGCTGATGCTTCAGGTGCTAAACATTTAGATTTAACATTGACAAGAGCAAAATTTAATGAATTAACTTATGATTTGGTTGAAAATACAATGGGGCCAACTAGAACAGCTATGAAAGATGCTGACTTAACTCCTGATAAAATAGATAAGATTTTATTAGTAGGTGGTTCAACAAGGATACCTGCAGTACAAGATGCAGTTAAGAAATATTTAAATAAGGAACCATTTAAAGGAATTAATCCTGATGAATGTGTAGCAATTGGTGCTTCTGTTCAAGCTGGTGTATTGCAAGGAGATGTTAAAGACTTATTATTATTGGATGTAACTCCATTATCTCTTGGAATTGAAACATTAGGAGGAGTTTGCACAAAGTTAATTGAAAGAAATACAACAATTCCTGCTAATAAGAGTCAAATCTTTTCAACAGCAGCTGATGGTCAAACTAGTGTGGAAATTCATGTATTACAGGGTGAAAGAGAATTTTCACATGATAATAAAACATTAGGAAGATTTCAATTGACAGGAATTCCACCAGCTCAAAGAGGAGTACCTCAAATTGAAGTTAAGTTTGATATAGATGCAAATGGAATAGTACATGTATCTGCTAAGGATTTAGGGACAGGAAATGAGCAGAAAATTACTATTACAGCTTCAACTAATTTAAATGATGATGAAATTGATAAAGCAGTTAAAGAGGCTGAAAAATTTGCTGAAGATGATAAAAAGAAAAAAGAAGATATTGAAGTTAGAAATAATGCAGATTCAATTGTTTATCAATCTGAAAAAACTATAAAAGATCTTGGAGAGAAAATAGAGGAAGCTGATAAATCAAAAATTGAAACTGAAATAAATAAAGTAAAAGAAGCTTTAAAAGGAACAGATAATGCTTTAATAAAGAGTTCAACTGAAGAATTAAGCAAAGTTTTTTATGAAATTTCAGGTAAAATATATCAACAGAATCCTGATGCAGCAGCTGCTGCTGGTGGAGCAGCTGGATTTGATCCAAGCAATATGGGTAAAGAAGCTCCAAATCAAGATGAATCAAAAAAATCTGATTCAGATGAAAATGTTTATGATGCAGATTATAAAGTTGTTGATGAAGATGATAAAAAGTAATTGCAACTCTAATTATGTAAGAACTATTAAATTATAGAATTAAGAGCCAAAGTCATTAAGGGCTTTGGCTCTTAAATATTTATTTAATGATTTGAGAGAATTATATCCATATAACTTTTAATTGAAGTATTAAAATCATATGATATAATACCAAGAGATATCCAAAAAATAAATCATTATTTTCGAATAATGAGTCATATGAGTTTAGTTATTATAAAAAGGAAATTATGATACTATTTTTAGATTATCACAAAAGATATTCATAAATAAGATGAATAAGGGATATCCAAAAAATAAACTCTAATTCTCGAGTATGAATTCGCACGATTTAAGCGAACTTCAGATGAAAAGAATTTGGTATTATTTTTTAGGTTCTCCTAAGGCATAATTAAAAATTTTATAATAAATTTTTTTTCTTGAAATTCTTATGTTCAATGTATTAAAAAAAGATTGGTTTATTTTTAGATTATTACGAAATTGATTTTGAGGTAATAAATAATTAAAAAATGGAAAAATAATAGAATGGAGTTGACATTTGATGGCTAAAAGGGATTATTATGAAGTCCTTGGAGTATCAAAAAATGCCTCCGAAGCTGAAATAAAAAAAGCTTTTAGACAAAAGGCTAAACAATATCATCCTGATGTAAATCCTGGAGATAAAGCATCCGAAGAAAGTTTTAAAGAGATTAATGAGGCTTATGAAGTTTTAAGTGATTCACAGAAAAGAGCTAGATTTGATCAATTTGGTCATGCTGGTTTTGAAAATGGTGGAGGTGGATCAGGTTTTAATGGCTTTGGTGGTTTTGATTTTGACATGGGAGGATTTGGAGATATATTCGAAACTTTTTTTGGAGGATCAGGTTTTGGTGGCAGATCAAGAAGTAAAAATGGTCCGCAAAAAGGGTCAAATTTAAAGTATTCATTGGAAATTAAATTTGAAGAAGCAGCTTTTGGAGTAGAAAAAGAAATTAAAGTAAACAAAATGGAAACTTGTACAACCTGCAAAGGTAAAGGAACTAAAGATGGAGCAACTCCTTCAACGTGTAAACATTGTGGTGGAAGTGGTCAAGTACAAGTAAAACAAAGTACACCATTGGGGCAGTTTGTTAATATAAAAACATGCAGTGTTTGTGGTGGTGAAGGTACTATAATAGTTAATCCTTGTAATACATGTCATGGTAAGGGAAAGGTTAGAAAAACCATTGATATGAATATTAAAATTCCAGCAGGAATTGATTCAGGGCAAACAATTTCATTGAGAGGACAAGGAGATCCTGGAATAAAAGGAGGTCCTTCTGGAGACTTATTTATTGAAGTAATAGTAAAAGATCATCCTATATTTGAAAGACAAGGAAATGATATTGTTTGTGAAATGCCAATAACATTTACTCAAGCTGTTTTAGGTGCTGAAATGGAAGTTCCTACTTTGGATGGAAAAGTTAAATATAATATACCTGAAGGAACACAAACAGCTACAGTTTTTAGATTAAGATCAAAAGGAGTACCTTATTTAAGAGGCAATGGAAGAGGCGATTTGTATGTTAAAATTCATGTTGAGGTTCCTAAAAAATTGTCTGAAAAACAAAAAGATATTTTAAGAGATTTTGCAGAAGTAAGTGGAGATGAGTTTCATGAAAACAGAAAGAGTTTTTTTAATAAAATGAAAGATGTATTTGGTAGGTGATTAATACTTCTTTATGTGTAAAGGAGAACTTAAAAAATAATATCAAATTCTTTTCGTCTGAAGTTCGATTAAATCTTACGAATTCATACTCAAGAATTAGGATTTGTTTTTTTGAATATCCCTATGGAAAATCTAAAAAATATATCCTATTCTTAATGTATCGAAATTTTGATTAGATAAGTAGACAGAATCAAAAAATAAACTAGTCAACTTTTTTTAAAAATCCCTTTAAGTATTAGCATTTTTATAAAAAGTTGTCTTATAAATTTTTTGATTATGATTAAGAGATGGATTGTAATTTATTTCATAAGAATAGTGATTTGTTTTTTTGATATCCCTAAGCTAAAGAAGTTATTTTTTCTAAATAAAACTGGGGGTATAGAATGATGAAATGGAAAGAAGTTAAAATTTTAACTAAAAATGAGGCAATTGAGGCAATATCTGAGGCTTT
>JBDMZA010000293.1:0-4015 GCA_039770155.1 Clostridiales bacterium | reverse complement strand
TGAACGTCCTAATGTAGCCTTTGATTCTAAATTATTATATCCACTATCAGTTATTAAAATACTATTCATAACCAAAAAACCATAGGGATTTTGAAATAATGTATTAGGTGCAAAAACAATACCTAAATGGTTTCGGGTTGAAACAACTTTAAATATGCATTTATTAAAGACAGCATTAGCACGACCCATTACAAAATCAATATCACCTTCTATATATGTATCTTTTACATATGCACGTGTTATTTTAGTTAATGAATATGCACCTTGTTTATTAGTACTTAAAGCTTTATCTCCGGAATTTACCCAAAAAGTATCTTGCCGTCCAATTAGACGAACATTTTCTAATTGTGTTTTATCACCATCCGTACGAAGTGCAACAGCTTGATAATCCCCATCATCAAGTAATGTATTAGTAATAGTAACATTTTTCAATTGAAAATCATCACTTTGAACCCAAAATACTGCTGAACATGAAGTATCAATTTTTTTAGATTTAAGTGTTGCACATGCTTCGTACATATACCATGCAGCATCACTTGGTTTAAATTGATTTGCCCCATTTACTGTTTTAGCATATTCTGCTGGAGTATACAATGCATCTATAGTTAATTGAATTTTAACTTCTGATACATTATTTTCAGATCCATAAATTGTAATAGGCGGAGCATCCATTGGTACATAGACAACATCAGTATATATGCCAGGCAATATCTTTATAAATACTCTTTTGGATTTATTTTTTACTTTACATGCAGAATTAATTGCTTTTTGAATAGTATGGTGTGTAGCAAACTTACTATCAATTTTAGAACCAACTATAAAATTTGGTTTTCTGATATTTGTTTTTATAGAAGTTGGAATCCAAGGATTATTAGTTGGATTATCAATCAAACCTGACTTAGCAAAGTAATTATACATATTATATTTTGCAACCTCATAAGAAATAAGTTGAGGACGCATTTTATTAACACAATCAAAGATTTTACTTAACAATCTCTCTCTCCTTATTTGAACACAATTTAAAGTTATACTACTACTGATAATATATACTGTATTTGTAATAAATGTCAAGAAGTACTTTCAAAGTATCTGAAATAGCTTATTCATATCCATCTAAATTTTAGCAAAGAGAGCTCAGAATAATATTCCTTAATTTCCTGATAAGCGAAGTAGTACCCGAATCTGTTTTTTGAATCATAACTAATAGTATTAAATTATCCTTTGGGCAGTTGCAAAAATATGTTCCTAACCAACCATCCCATCCATATTCTCCCAAGCTACCTAAATTAGTAGCTTTAGTATAATCTATCATTACTCTCATTAAATTACCATAACTATGTCCATTCAAAGTCATCCACTTATCAAAATATTTCTGCTGTAAATTATTTAAAGTTCCTGATGTTAAGTATTCAACTGTTTTAGGTCGCAATATTCTAATTCTATCTAAGATTCCTTGGTTCATAAGCATTCTAGTAAATCTTGAATAATCATCTATAGTTGAAACTAATCCTGCTCCTCCAGATTCAAATGCAGGATTTCTATCCATTTGATTAGCAATTCCTAAATGATTTCCAGTAAAAGGAATTAATTCCCCACTCCCATTATCTGCATAAATTTTCGCCAGGCGACTATTCTTTTCTTCTGGTACCCAAAATCCAGTATCATGCATATCAAGAGGTTCAAAAATTTCTTCTTTTAAAAATTCTCCAAAACGTTTTCCACTAACAATTTCAACCACAGCACCTAAAACATCAGCAGATGATCCATATTCCCAAGATGTTCCTGGTTGAAAATTCAGAGGACATTTTCCAAGTTTGTTCACAACCTCTATTGTTCCCATTGGAGAATCACTTAACAATCTACGATCAATATCTTTAAAGACCACATATGTCTCTTGTCCAGCTTTATTATCTCCACCATAAGTCAATCCTGATGTCATTGAAAGTAAATCTTTCAGTGTTACTTCTCTCTCAACTGAAATCAAATTATCATTCTCTACAACCATTTGATTTTTAAATCCCTCAAGGTATTTACTTACTGGATCATATAAATCAATTTTTCCTCTTTCTAAAAGAATCATAACAGCAGCAGCTGTTACAGGCTTACTCATAGAATACAATCTAAAGATAGAATTCCTATTGACTGGAGATCCTAACTCAATGTCAGCTAATCCATCTTCATGATAAAAAATTTCTTTTCCATCTTTTATTATCATTAAATTTCCACCAGCTATATCTTTTTTATCAATACCATATCTAAATGTTTTTATAATCTGATTGACTTCTGTTTTATTTAACATTTTGCAATTACCTTTGGCATGTTTAAAATAATAATTAAATTTTTTATAAAAAAATAGGCTAATTATGTGTACTTTTAAGCATACCTTCCCTTCTATTATTTTAAATTATTATACCATACCATATTAATCTAAAATCAATATCAAAAATTATTTATGTGGTTTTTGATTATATCTGTTAATTTCAAAAAAAAACTCTTGGAATAGAATATCCAGAGTCTTTTTTTTATATAAATTTTATTAAATTACATCAAACAGTTCAATTTTTCAATATTTTGTAGTATAATTAAACTATACATACATAATATATAATATCATATTTTTTATGTTTTGTCAATCATTTTTGAGCATTTTTTTGATATTTTTTTATAGAAGGGAGTTTTTTTAATGTTTTTAATTGAAAGTATGAATAATCTACTAATAGATTCACAAATATCCGACTTAATCAAAATAAATCAATACTCGATAAAATACAACCTTACTTTAAGTAAAAAGGATATAACTGAAATAATTAATGAAAGAAATAGAGTTTTAAAAGTATATGAGAGAATAGATTTTGAAACAGAAGTAATTGAAAAAATTATCAATCACTTTTATGATTCTCCTTACATACTACAAGAAAATTATACCCAAATAATTAATGAAATCATTGAACTTTTTTACATAATAAAAAATGAAACTAATGATAAATTAGGTGATGATGAATTAATAAATTTAATGGAAAATTATTTTAATAATACTTGCCATGGAAGTTTAGAATTTCTAAGAGATTTAATGTTTTTATTTTCAAATCAGTTTAAAGGAGATGAAACTATTGAAAGATAAAATAATAAATAAAATTAATAAAAAAACTCAATATGAAATCATGTTCATTAATGAAGCAAAAAAGTCTGGAACTCTAACAGATAAAGAAGTTACAGATATAAAACTTGAAATTATGTATCTGTTAAAAGATTTGGTTTTGCAATATACAAAAGGTGGAAGTACAAGTGTAAAAGTAGAACATGCAGAAAATTTATTACGTTCAATATATTACACTTTAAGTTTATACATAAATAATTATGAAAACAATGAGAATAAAATAGATATAGTCAATAAATTATCAATAAAACAAATTTATAATGATGGACTGGATTTAATTAAAAATTATGTTAATATGAGCAAAAAAACTTATTCAAAAATATTAAAAACCAAACTTAATATTAATCAAGAAATCTATAATACAACAATTGATAACTTAAATGATTTTTTCAAAAATTATAATTATATATTTGCCTCCCATCACGCAACATGTGATATCGATTATCCAATTACTTTTAGTGATTGGGATCTAGAGGGTATAAATTTTATAAAACAATATATTGAAATGTTAGATATTGAAAATAGATTTTGCAATTTATTTAAAATAGAAGATATAATAAACACTTTAGAAAGCTTTGGTCAAATAAATAATTTAGATTATAAGACGACACCTTATAATATATTTGAAATTATAATAAATAACGCTATTTTCTCTTCTATTTTAGATAAACCAGCAAATATTAGAATTTCCCAAACTGAATATGAAATTCTGATAAAACGATTTTATAAAGTTAAAACTAAAAATGAACTCTATAATCTAATTAATAAATCTTTTGATTGTTTAAAACTGCTATTTGAAAATGATATCTCCCTTATAAATTATATTGAAAATTATAAAGACCTCTTTATTGAAAGATT